>JBHHXU010000021.1:0-11661 GCA_046757185.1 Thermodesulfobacteriota bacterium | reverse complement strand
ATAAACAAGCTTGTAACCAGTTGAATTTATTCGGTTAACATTTGGACACTACTGTGCGCATTATATTAATGCACTATGTATACTACCTGCACCATCGATTGTCAAAAACAGCTACACCTAAATCCACCGCCTGACCTGAGAACAAAGGCTGTTCAGAATGGTTCGTAGCAAGGCGTCAAACCGATTTGAGCACAGGTGTAGCAGAGCTACGTTGAAAATCAAATTTGTGAAGACAACGCAGCCTCCAGGCCTCTATCGACGGCCGACTTCCAGAGTTAGACGGTTGATTTGGGTAAAGACAGGAGGTTTGCATTATTACAAGAAAAATGCTAGCGTAATCAGTACACTCTCCCGGGCTCACTCATGGTCTCCAGGGAGTGTTTTCGCATGGTGGGTGCGGCATCGCGCTGTCAGACCTGATAAAACAGACGAAGGGAAACGGTACCTCCTATGAAGGATAAGACTATCAAGTTCAACAGCTCAAAGGGGTACACCATCGGCGTCGAGGTGGAAGTACAGCTCATTGATCGTGAAACCCTCGCCCTCACCCCCACCTCATCAGATATCCTCGCCGGGCTGGAGGCGTACAGGGGCTCGGTCAAGCACGAGCTGATGCTCTCGAACCTCGAGATAAACACCGATATCTGCTCGACCATAGAGGAGGCGGAGCGGGACCTCACGGAGAGGTTCAAGGTCGCCATGGCGGAGGCGTCGAAATACAACACCCTCCTCTGTTGCGCAGGTACCCACCCCTTTTCACACTGGAGGGAACAGCAGATATCGGAGGACAAGCGGTACCGGCGTCTCGGGGAGAGGCTGCAGATCATCGCACGACGTTTCAATATCTTCGGACTCCACGTGCACATCGGAATCAACGGCGGTGAAAAGTGCGTCTACATCATGAACAGGATGCTCTACTATCTTCCCCACCTCCTCGCCCTCTCGGCCAACTCCCCCTTCTGGGACGGGTACGATACCGGTCTTAGATCGTACAGAACAAAGATCTTTGAGTCGCTGCCGATCGGCGGACTCCCCTTCTACTTCCACCACTGGAAGGATTATACGACCCTGCTGGACAACTACCTCGCCACCGGGACCGTGGAGTCGCTCCGTGACATATGGTGGGATGTCAGGCCCCACCCGGATTTTGGAACCATTGAGGTGAGGATATGCGACACCCCTTCGACCCTCAGGGAGATACTCGCCATCGCCGCCCTCATACAGGCCCTCATCAAAAGATTCGGTGACGACTATGACCATAAGGTTCCCTTCAAGAAACCCCATTCAGCGGTTATCAGGGAGAATAAGTGGAGAGCGTGCCGATACGGCCTCGACAGTGAGTTCGTAACCGAAGAGGGAAACCGTACCGTCCGTGGAAGAGCGGCGATTGAGGAGTTGCTCTCCTCTCTGGGGGACAACTTCAAGGAGCTGGGTTCCAACGATTACGCTGCATCTATTCACGATATACTCAAGCATGGAAACGGGGCGCTCAGCCAGCGTGCCACATGGGCAAAAGGGGGTGATCTGCACGAGGTCATTCGTGAGATGTCCGACAGACTCTCCAGAGAGCTTACGGAGAAGAGTTCAGAGGAACGATGAAAGGGGTCATTGCCGCAGGCCATGAACTGACGGCACGGGCGGGGGCCGCGATGCTCGAGGAGGGGGGAAACGCCTTCGACGCCGCACTGGCCGCCGCCTTTGCCTCTTTCGTATGCGAGTCCGCCCTGACCAGCCCTGCCGGAGGGGGATTCCTCATGGCCCACACCGGTGACGGAGCAACCCTCCTCTACGACTTCTTTCCCACCATGCCCGGATTGGGAAGGGCGCCGGGGGGGGAGAAGCTCCACTTCTATGCGGGGAATGTCCAGTTCGGCAGCGCCACCCAGGTCTTTCATATAGGGAGGGGCGCCGCGGCCGTACCGGGCTGTATGGCGGGACTGGCCCTGGTTCACGAGCGGCACTGCACCCTTCCCCTCGTCGAGATCATGGCGCCGGCCATTGCCTACGCACGAGAGGGGATTACTCTCAATGCCAAGCAGGCCGCCTTCAACGCCATCCTCACCCCCATCCTGACCGCATCTGACGAGGCGATGAGGGTCTATGCACCCCGCGGCTCCTTCCTCAAGGAGGGAGAGACAATGGCCAACCCTGAGATGGCCGACCTCCTCGACCACCTCTCCCGCGAGGGGCTCCGGATGTTCTACCGGGGGGAGGTTGCGGATAAGATTCTCAAAGGCTTCGGCGAGGGTGGGCTCATAACGAAAAGAGACCTTGAGGAGTACCGTGTGAAGGTGAGAACCCCCGCGGTCGTCGGATACAGGAACAGAACGGTCTACACCAACCCGCCCCCCTCCTCCGGCGGCTGTCTCATCGCCTTTGCTCTGAAGCTCCTTGAGCGTTACGATATGCAGAGCCTCGGGCACAACACAGCCTCCTCACTGAGGCTCCTCCTTGAGGCGATGAGGATCACCAACGAGGCGCGAGGGAAGGATTTCGACCACCGGATCTATGAAGAGGGGCTGGCCGAAGAGTTTCTCTCAGATAAAAATATAGTATTGTACCTGCAGAAGATGAAGGAGACGGTTCCATTCTCCGAAAGCCGTGTTGAAAGAGGGTTGGGAAGCACGACACACATCAGTGTGACCGATGAGGAACGGAATGCCGCCACCATTACCACCTCCAACGGAGTCGGGTGTGGATACATGATACCGGGAATGGGGGTCATGCTGAACAGCATACTGGGGGAGGAGGACCTGAATCCTCACGGCTTCCACCGGCATAAGCCCGGCACAAGGATCTCCTCAATGATGGCGCCGACTATCGTCATGTATGAGGATAAGCCTGAGATTGTTCTCGGAAGCGGGGGGAGCAAACGGATAAGGAGCGCAATCCTCCAGGTGATCCTGAACATCATCGATCACGGAATGGCCGTTGCCGATGCTGTCAATGTCCCCCGGGTCCACTGGGACGACGGCACCCTCCATGTCGAGGAGGGGATAGAGGAGGCGACTCTTCGCACCCTCGAAGAGGAGGGGATTAAGCTCTTTCAGTGGGGTGAAAGACACGTCTTCTTCGGCGGGGTTCACGCCGTCGTTATGGACCATAGAGAAGGTACCATCACTGGCGGGGGGGACAGGCGTCGCGGAGGAGTAAGCATCGATGTGTCGTAACGAGGGGTGCATACGGTGAAGAGAGTCTGGCGCCTCCTTGCCTCCACGGAACTCACCATCATCCTCGCCATCCTCATCTGTCTCGACGCTGCCTGGGGCTCTCTCATAACCGTCAGGCATAGGGACCTCTTTCAATCCCTCGATCACGCCATCCTCTTTCAATGGCTCGCCTCCTACGGGAAGGCCAACATCGGCAAGACCCTCTGGATCTACCTCCTCATTATCCTCATTACTCTCTTCGCACTCAATGCCGTCCTGTGTACCGTCGAGCGGATATTCAACATCATCGTTTACCGTCGCCCGTGGCGAAGCCTCTACCCTCAGATTGTCCATATCGGTTTTCTGATAGCCCTCGTTGGTCATCTGATGGGAAGCGCTTACGGTTTCCGGAGTCAGGGGAATCTCGTCCATCAGGGGGAGACCATACCGGTTCCTCAGCAGGAGGGGCTCTCGCTCCGCCTCGATGCGATTGAGACCGCCACCTCCCCCCGTGGAGAGCTGGAGAGTCTGACGACGACGGTGACCCTCTTTCAGGAGGGAAAAGCGCTTCTTACCGACACGATAAAGCTCAACGACCCGTTGCGATACAGAGGAATCGCCTTTTACCATGTGGATCACGGCGCAATGCCGACGGGGCTCATCCTCGGCACGGGAGATGAGCGCTTCAATATCCCCTTCGGGGAGAGCTTCGAGACAGCAGAAGGTACCCGTTTCACACTGGGCAGAATCATTCCAGACTTTGCCATCGACCCGTCCGGCATTCCCTACTCGCGTTCCAACGCCTTCAGAAACCCCCATCAAGAGATTATCTCATCCCACGGTGCACGGGGATGGCTCCCCCTCCGACAGCCGGGCACACGGGTCAAAGTCGGTAATAACACAATCGTTCTTCACGACTATAGTATCGGGAGATACGCCGTCTTGAATATCAATAGAGATCCAGGGATAGGCCTCATCATCGCCGGCTCAACCGTCCTCGTCATCGGCATGCTTCTCCTCCTCTTCCTGAAGGGCAATCGGGTAGAGCTCATCCAGCGCTTTGAGACGAGCAGGTAACGACGCACACTTCTCTCCTCTCAATTACCACAAAGCTCCCGCCGGACAGTCAATTAAAGCTTGTCACCCCACCCGATTGGAGATATAATCGGCCACACACCACTTCTCTCAATCAACCTATTCCGGAGGGGCCATGTTCCACATTGTATCACAGGAGGATATCAGATCGGGGAAGGTCACCGATGTCTACTTTGCGAGGACACTTGAAGTTCTCAGGGCGAAGGGGATTGACAAACCGGTTCGGGCCGAGTTCTTTGCCAAGAAGCTCCCCAGGGGATGGCCGTGGGGCGTCGTTGCGGGCATCGAAGAGGTTGCTCACCTCATGGAGGGGAAGCCGGTCACCATCAGGTCAATGGAGGAGGGCACCCTCTTCCGGCCGTGGGAACCGGTTATGGAGATTGAGGGGATGTATACCGACTTCTGTCTCTTCGAGACCGCCATGCTCGGATTTATCTGCCAAGCGTCGGGGGTCGCCACCAAGGCGGCGCGGATACGGATTGCGGCTGATGACCGGCTTGTGGTCAGCTTCGGTGCCAGGAGAATGCACCCGGCCATAGCGCCGATGGTCGAGAGGGCCGCCTTCATCGGGGGGTGTGACGGTGTCGCCGTCATTGCGAGTGCAGAGCTCCTGGAGACCGAACCGGTCGGCACCATGCCACATGCCCTCATCCTCGTTATGGGCGATACGCTGGAGGCCACGAAGGCCTTCGATGAGGTGGTCGACAGAAAGGTGAAACGGGTCTCCCTCATCGACACCTTCAATGACGAGAAGTTCGAGGCCCTTCGGGTGGCAGAGGGGATGAAGGGGAGACTCTTTGCGGTGCGTCTCGACACCCCCGCAACGCGGAGGGGGGACTTCTACCGCATCTTCGAGGAGGTCAGGTGGGAGCTCGACCTGCGGGGCTTCAAGAAGGTACAGCTCTTTGCCAGCGGAGGCCTCGACGAGGAGGAGGTGATTGAGCTCAAGCCCGTCGTCGATGCCTTCGGGGTGGGTACCTCCATCAGCAACGCACCGGTAGTCGACTACGCTATGGACATCATGGAGATAGAGGGGAAACCGGTGGCGAAGAGGGGGAAGTGGTCGGGCGCCAAAGAGGTCCTGCGGTGTAGAAGGTGTCGTTCAGGACGTGTGGTGCCCCTTGGCGTAAGTATCGGTCTGTGCAGGTGCGGGGGAACGTTCTCGAAGCTGTTGAAACCACTTATCAAGAGAGGGAAGGTCGTCAGGAGGATGCCGGAACCGAAGAATATCAGGTCGGGTGTGCTCTCTCAGCTCAAGGGGGCGACCCTCGACTGACCCGCGCCCTACTGAGAGACAGCCGCCTCCGTGCGCTCCTCTTTATCCGGATCGAGTCTCGCCACAACCCGCCGCCGGGCAAGCCTGTCGAGCGTCTCGGACAGGCTTCTCTTCCCCTGTAAGAGCTCCGAAACCTTCACGAACCGGTATCCCCTCCTCTTGAGGGCGGCAATGGTCTCACCGAGGGTGTCGACGGCCCGGTCGACACGCCGTTCCGTCCCGAGATGCATCAGGACAATCCCCCCTCTGAGGCCGTCCCCCCCTCTGCCGAAATTGAGTATCCTCTCCTTTATCCCCTCCGACGAGTAGTAGAGGTGGGACTCCTCATCATTAACCCAGTCGAGACTGTCCAGCGACTCCCGTCGCTCGTAGTTCCGCGTCCAGTTGATGTGGAGGTATCCCGCTTCATAGGCCCACCGCCGGATCTCGCCATTCACCTCGCCGTAGGGGGCCCGCCAGAGGGGAGATATCTCCTCACCGGTCAGTTCCTGAAAGAGGCGCGCCGTCTCTTCAAGCTCCCTCACAACAAACCCCCTGTCAACGTGGGACAGGGTGTGATGACGAGCGTTACGGTTATAGCTGGTAAGGTGGGGGTGTGTCAGAGTGTGGTTCCCGATCTCATGTCCGTCCTCTACCATCCGGAGTACCAGACGGGGGAATATCTCTATAAACCTTCCGGTCAGGAATATCGTTGTTCTTATCTGATGGCGTCTCAGGATCGCCAGTATCTCCTCGGTCTCCTTCGCCCCCGCCCCGCCATCAAAGGTAAAGGAGAGCTCCTTTTTCTCTACCCCCCCCCTGAAGATATCGGGTAAGGAAGGGGAAACCCTCTCCACTGTTCCTGGGTTGACCATACCTGGAGAGGGTTTCCTCGGGAGGGGCGCAGTTGCAATCGTTGCCTTCGCCGTACTACGGTGAAGCGATAAGGTCGTATCAATCCCCATCCCTTCCCCTGTCATCCTTTTATCAATTGCGGAGAGCTTTTCCCCTTGATTTCCCCCAACCTCAACAACCGTTCCTCCCCCCGGCGGCTCTGAAAGCATGCCCAAAACCCTGCCCCCGACAAAGAGAGAGAAGGCAAGGGAGAGTATAAAAAAGAGGTGAGAAATCTTGAGGACTTTGCCCATGGTTCCTCGCTCACAACTGCGATCTACTATATGAATCTACATATAAATCTATTTTTATATAGTCTATATAATAAAATGGGGGGATTGTCAACCCCCTTTTTTCGTCTGTCACTCTATTGCCACTTTTCTAGGGAATTCGGTGGTAAAATCATGAAATAACCGCAACAAGCGGGTGAGGGGCAATAATATGGCAGAAAAGAAGGGCTATTAGAGGGAGGTAGATGAAAACGAATTAACCATCAACAATAAGATAGGGTGAGGTGTTATCTTTTTGAATGCAAAAAGACCCCATCAGATCTGATGGGGTCATAGTTACTCCGCTTTTACCTCTTTACAGAGCGCTTCCTCATTGAGACACACGATTATCACCTGTCCTGAAAGGCCCCCTTTCGGACACCTCTTTATGGGTTCTACCCCCCGACCGCCTTCTTTCTCTTCTCCTGGGCCGACTTCGCCGCCTCACTCGGCTCATAGGTACAGAACGGCTCCTCCTCCATGTAGTCGCCGGTAAAGGCAAATGCACGGGCGCGGCAACCACCGCAGACCTTCCGGTACTCGCAGTAGCCGCACCTCCCCTCGTAGTCGTCCCAGGCACGCATCTCATGAAAGACCTTGGAAGTCTCCCAAATCTTACTGAACGGCTCCTTCCTGATATCGCCGCACTCCACATCGAGGAAGCCGCATATCTGGACCTTCCCCGTATTGGAGACAAAGGCAAAAGACTGACCTCCCATGCACCCCTTGCTCATGGCGTCGAGACCGTGGGTTTGTGGTGTCACCTTGATCCCCTTGGCCCGCTCCTGCTGCCTGAATATCCGGTAGTAGTGGGGGGCGCAGGTCGGTTTGAACTGGAGCGGCACCTTGTCCCTCATTTCGTAGAACCAGGTGAGGGTCTTCTCATAATCCTCGGGTGGTATCTCCTGGTCCTTCAACGCCTCACCCCTGCCGGTCGGCACAAGGAGGAAGGGGTGGTGGGCCTTTGCCCCCAGCTTGATGACGAGGTCGAGTATCTGGGGGAGTTCATGGAGGTTGTGCTTTGTAATGGTCGTGTTGACCTGAAACTCCAGGCCCACCTTCTTCGAGTTCTCTATGGCCTTCATAACGCTCTCAAAGGCGCCCGGAACGCGCCGGAAGGCGTCATGAGTCTCGGCGGTCGCGCCGTCGATGGAGTAGCTCACCCGCATTATCCCGACATCCTTTATCTTCTGCGCCGTCTCCTCTGTGACGAAGGAGCCGCACGGCGCCATGACCATCCTGAGACCGACCTTCGTCCCGTGAGCGGCGATCTCCCATATGTCGTCACGCATCATCGGCTCGCCGCCGGTCAGAATGATGATGAAGCTCGGGAATGCGCTGCTCACATCGTCGAGGAAGGCGAGACACTCCTCGGTGCTGAGCTCGTTGGGGTAGGGGCCGAACCGGGCTGCGGCCCTGCAGTGGACACAGTCGAGGTTGCACGACCTCGTGACCTCCCAGGCTATGAGCCTCGGCAGCCACTTCTTTTCGAGAGCCTCCTTTTTGCCCCCCTTCATCCCCGGAACCTCGTGGGGATGACCCTTCGGCATCCCGCCGGGGTGTGACATATGTGATGAATGATCAGACATGGCATCCTCCTTTACGCTTGTGCGTGATCGTCCCTGCCGGGAGAGCGCCGCCCTGCTATGCGCCTCTCAGTACCTTTGCCGCCTCCCTTGCGAAGTAGGTCAGTATCATATCGGCTCCCGCCCTCTTGATAGAGAGGAGACTCTCCATCATGGCCTTCTCACCATCCATCCACCCCATCTTGTCTGCGGCCTTTATCATGGAGAACTCGCCGCTCACATTGTAGGCGGCCACCGGATAGGAGAATTCATCCCTGATCCTCCTGATGATATCGAGATAGGGGAGCGCCGGTTTTACCATCACGATGTCTGCCCCCTCCTCGATATCGAGGGCGACCTCCCTGATTGCCTCATTGGAGTTGCCGGGGTCCATCTGGTAGCTCCTCCGATCTCCGAACTGTGGCGTCGACTCCGCCGCCTCACGGAAGGGGCCGTAGAAGGCGCTGGCGTACTTTGCCGCGTAGCTCATGATGGGGATCTCATCGAAACCGTTGTCATCAAGGGCCTCCCTGATTGCCGCCACCCTCCCGTCCATCATATCCGAGGGGGCCACCATATCCGCTCCCGCCTCCGCATGGGAGAGGGCCTCCTTCGCCAGGAGATCGAGGGTGGCGTCATTATCGACATCGCCCTCTACGATTACCCCGCAGTGGCCGTGTGAGGTGTACTCACACATACAGACATCGGTAATCACCACCAGCTCGGGCGCCTTATCCTTCAGGCTCCTTATCGCCCTCTGGACAACGCCGTTGGGGTTATGTGCCTCGGTGCCCAATTCGTCCTTCTCCTCGGGGATGCCAAAGAGGATGACCCCGGGAATATCGAGCCTCGCAATCTCCTTTGCCTCTTTTACCAGGTTGTCGACGGAGAGCTGATAGTGACCCGGCATACTCGTGATAGGTTTCTTTTCCCGTCTTCCGAAGGTGACGAAGAGGGGGAGTATAAGGTCGTTGACAGAGAGGGTCGTCTCCCTCACCATCGCCCTCACGGGTTCGCTCTTTCTGAGCCTCCTCAGTCTGTAATCGGGAAAATACATCGGTTGATCCTGTTACCTCCTGTCACTGGTACCGTCTGTTACCGCTGAAGGAGCGGGCCATCGCCTCCGTCAACCCCTCCATCGTATAGCGGCTTGCCACTATATCGACCTCCACCCCGTATCCCCGTGCCGTTTCTGCCGCTATCGGGCCGATACAGGCGACCCTCGTGCCCTTCAGGAGGGATACCCCTTCACCCTTCCTGAACATTGCCAGAAAGTTCGAGACCGTCGAAGAGGAGGTGAAGGTGACGGCATCGATCCCGCCCCCCTTGAGGAGTCTCCTGGCCTCCTCCGTCTTCCCCCTCGGCCTGACGGTCCGGTAAACCGGAACAACATCTATCTTCCCGCCGAGCCTCACTATCTCCTCGGGGAGAATCTCTCTGGCCTTGAGAGCTCTTGGAAGGAGGAACCGTTTCCCCCGTATCCTCCGCCACCCGAGCCCCTTTAGAAGGCCCTCCGCACGGTACTCCGTGGGGGTTATATCTACCCGAATGCCGAGATCCTCAACCGCCTTTGCCGTCGCAGGGCCGATGGCGGCTATCTTTATCCCCTTTAGATCACGGAGGTCCTTACCGGTATCGACCAAACGCCTAAAAAAATAGTGTACCCCATTTACACTGGTAAAGATAGCCCAATCGTACCGGGAGAGCCTTCTGATGGCGTTGTCAAGCTCCTTCCAACTCGTCGGGGCAACGGTCACGATAGTGGGAAACTCGTACGGCTCGGCACCCTCCCTCGCGAGGAGTGAAGAGAGACCTCCCGCCTGCTCCCTTGAGCGGGTCACCATAATCCTCCTGCCGAAGAGGGGATTACTTTCAAACCAGTTTATCCGTTCTCTGACAGCAACAACCTCCCCGACGACCGCTACGACGGGCGGCCTCATTCCCATCGCCTCCGCCATGTCAACAATAGTATCTAGCCTCCCGACGACGGTCTCCTGGCGGGCCGTCGTCCCCCACCGTATCAGTGCAACCGGGGTCTTCGGATCACGGCCATGCTCTATCAGTCATACCACATTGGCCTTGAGATTCTTCATTCCCATGAGGAAGACGATTGTTCCCTTTGAGGTGGCCACATTGTCCCACGGCACACTTGAGACATCCTTTTCGGGAGCCTCATGGCCTGTTACAAAGGCGACACTTGACGTATGCCTCCGGTGGGTGAGCGGTATCCCCGCGTATGCAGGCGCCGCAACCGCCGAGGTAACCCCGGGAACAACCTCGAAGGGGACACCCGCCTCAGCAAGTCTCTCCGCCTCTTCACCACCCCTCCCGAAGATAAAGGGGTCGCCCCCCTTGAGCCGCGCCACCACCTTTCCCCGCATTGCCTTCTTAACGAGGAGTGCATTTATCTGCTCCTGGGGGAGGGTATGGAGTCCGCCCCTCTTCCCAACAAAGGTTATCTTGGCCCCTCTCTTTGCGGAATTGAGAAGTCCCTTATTCACCAGATTATCGTAGACAATAACATCCGCCTCCCTGATGCATTCGAGCCCCTTTACGGTAATGAGGCCCGGATCACCCGGCCCTGCCCCTATAAGATAGACCTTCCCGATGGCCATTTCTACTTTCTTATTTTAACGCTGCAAAATTAACCGTTTCTGTCTCTTTTCTTAAAATCTTATAATAATGGGTTGTGACCATTTTCTGTAGAGGATGGCTGGTTCTCCTGTAGACTACTCCCGAGGCGCCTCGCCGTAGACCTCCGCCAGGATCTCTCCCGCCCCCTTATCGAGGAGCCGCTCCGCCAGATTGACTCCTGTTGTCTCTGCCTCCTCTTCATTCCCCTCCAGACTCTCCTTTATGACCCTTGCCCCGTCCGTACTCGCTACGAGGCCGACAAGCTTCAGTCTCCCCTCGTTCACGGCGCCGTATGCCGCTATAGGCACCTGACACCCCCCCTCCAACCGTTTCAGCAGAGCCCTCTCCGCCCGGACGGCGACGGAGGTGAGGTGGTGGTTAAAGAAGGCGGTCAGGCCGTTAATCTCCTCATCGTCGATCCTCGTCTCTATCCCGAGGGCCCCCTGGCCGATTGCCGGGAGCATCACCTCCGGTTCGAGATACTCGGTGATCTTCTCCGCCCACCCCATCCGTTTTATGCCCGCCCCCGCCAGGATGATCGCATCGAGGCCGGTCTCGGTAAGCTTCCTGATCCTCGTGTCGAGGTTGCCCCTCAACTGGACTATCTCGCAGTCGGGCCTCCTCTGTAAGATCTGGGCCTGACGTCTCAGACTCGCCGTCCCTATCTTTGCCCCCTTCGGGAGGTCAAAGAGGGGGGCGCCGTTCCGGGAGATGACGATATCCCTCGGATCCTCCCGCTCCGTGATGTAGGCGAGGTGGAGTCCATCGGGGAACTCCGTCGGCACATCCTTCATGGAGTG
>JBHHXU010000020.1:0-11941 GCA_046757185.1 Thermodesulfobacteriota bacterium | reverse complement strand
AAGGTCGTGATGAAAAGGATATAAAGATATATATGCGCCGTTAATTCACTATTTTCAAGTAACTGATAACCTCACCTACGTTTTTTGTCTCGTTCCTGATAGTAAGTAAGGTGCGCACAGGTCTATCCTCTTTCTGTTAATCGTAATCCTTAAACGCCGTATCGTCTCATTTAACTCGGAAGGGGTCTTATGTATCATCATATCCTTTTTGTCTGCCTCTATCTTCCTCACACCCGGTTAATCTGTTTTCTCCCCCGCTGAGATGCCGTGCCGGTAGTCATTTTGAACCTATCTAATGATAGGTGGGCGCCGGTTATGGCTGTTTTTCGACTTCCCCTGGCCTCCTAGGGAGGGGGGCCTGCCGGCGAACAGCCAGGGAAGGCTCCCTGCTTCAGAATGTTGGTTCTAAAATATAAATACCGACCACAAACACAGCAGGGGAGAAATTGAAAACTTAGACAAGTCTCCTTTCTATAAGCTCCGCAAGTTTTGTCGATCTATTCTCCAGTTCCCCGAGCCGCTCTACCGTCTTCAGGTAATCACCGGCCACATTGAGAACCGTCAGCAACGCCACGTCGAGCGTTGAAACTGCCTTTGTGTTGTTCTTAATCTCCTCCACTTTCTTATTGAGGTACGTCTCAACCCTCCTTATATACTCTTCTTCCTCATCGCTCTTTACATAAAGCCGCTGTTCGAGGATATTAACCTCAACGCCCTTCTTCAACACCCGTCACGCCTCTTGAATAAAGCCATCGAGCTTCTGTATTAAAACCTCTACCTTCCCCTTGATCTGCCCCTTTTCCCCCTCCAGTCTTTTAAGCTCTTCCTTCAAGCGTTTATTCTCCGCGATAAGCTTCCCTTGAGACTCAATCAGCCTATGAACCCTCTCTTCTAAGATACCGAATTTAACCGATTCCATGGCACCCTTCAACCACCTTTATCATAGGATTTTTATCAGGTAAAGTCAAGCCTCAAAAAGTGGAGTGAAACACCCGGTCGCCGCAGATTAGTTCTCACCATTGAACTCGCTACATCCCTCAAATTTCAGCCACCTGCACGATGATACGGCGCCCTACGAGAGCGTTGTCGACCCCATCAGATACCGGTCACACTCGCGAGCGGCTCCCCGCCCCTCATTGATGGCCCAGACCACAAGGCTCTGACCTCTGCGCATGTCACCCGCGGCGAAGATCCCCTTTACAGTGGTGGCAAAGGAACCGTATTCGGCCCTGGCGTTGGTACGCTCATCCCGCTCTATGCCGAGCTGATTTATGAGAGTGTCGTCAGGACCGAGGAAGCCCATAGCCAGGAATACAAGCTGGGTGGGCCGGACTTTCTCCGTTCCGGGGATCTCTACGGGGACAAAACGGCCGTTCTCATCCCTCTTCCATTCGATCTTGACCGTATGAACCTCCTTAACACGGCCGTCATCATCCCCGACAAACTTCTTTGTCATGATGCAGTATTCACGGGGGTCACGACCATAGAGAGCCGCAGCCTCCTCCTGACCGTAGTCGAGGTTGTATACCTTCGGCCAATGGGGCCACGGGTTATCGGGCTGTCGTTCCCGTGGGGGCTCCGGCAGGATTTCAAGCTGGACTATACTCCTGCATCCGTGGCGTAGAGACGTGCCGACGCAGTCGGTACCGGTATCTCCCCCGCCGATAACAATGACATCCTTGCCTCTGGCAGAGAGAGCGTTGTTGTCCCCCTCCTTACCATCGAGAATGCTCTTCGTATTCCCGGCAAGGAACTCCATGGCAAAGTGTATGCCCTTGAGGTCCCGACCCTCAACCGGGAGGTTACGGGGCTTGGTAGCGCCGGTGCAGAGAACGGCCGCATCGAACTCCTCGAGGAGCCTGTGGGCGGCGAAATCCCTGCCGACCTCGGTATTGACAACAAAGTCGATCCCGTCCTCTTTCATGAGATCGATCCTTCGCTGAACGACCTTTTTATCGAGTTTCATATTGGGTATCCCGTACATGAGCAATCCACCGATGCGGTCGGCACGCTCAAAGACCGTTACCCGGTGGCCCGCCCTGTTGAGCTGGGCGGCGCAGGCGAGTCCCGCGGGACCTGAGCCGACGACGGCCACCCTCTTACCGGTACGATGAACAGGCGGTGAAGACTTCACCCACCCCTCTTCAAAACCCCTCTCGATGATGGAATATTCGATATTTTTAATCGTGACCGGGGGGTCATTGATCCCCAGGACACAGGCGCCTTCACACGGCGCCGGGCAGACCCTTCCCGTAAACTCCGGAAAGTTATTGGTCTTATGGAGGCGGCTGAGTGCCTCGCACCATAGGCCGCGGTAGATGAGGTCATTCCACTCCGGAATAAGGTTGTTTATGGGACACCCCGAGGCCATCCCGCCCAGGAGGATCCCGCTGTGACAGAAGGGGGTGCCGCAATCCATGCACCGTGCCCCCTGTATGCAGAGCCTCTCTTCCTCCATTGGGAGATGAAACTCCTGCCAGTCCTTGACCCTTTCAGCAGGCTGACGGTCTGCCGGAAGTTCACGCTCGTATTCTAGAAAACCGGTAGGCTTACCCATTACATCTCCCTCAATATCACGTCCTTGATTTTTTACAAGTCATTAAAAGTCTTACTGAATCTTCAACTCGTTACCCTATCCATGCAATAGGCGCGTGTTGCAAGTCACGGGTTTTAACACGTAACCCGCAACTGGTAACCCGTAACTCTCAGTTCCCGCTCACCCGGGCCATGTCGCTCATATTCGCCTCAAAGGCAGCCATGACCGCCTCCTCCCCGCTCATGCCTATCTCCCTGACCTTCTTAAGTGCATCGAGGACACGTTTGTAATCCCTCGGCAGGACTTTGACAAACCTCGGCGCCATCTCATCCCATCGGTCGAGGATCATCGTGCCACGTTTGCTCTTCGTGTAATGAACGTGCCGCTCGATCATCCCCCTCACCTCTTCAAGCTCCTCCCCCTCTTCCAGTCGCTCCAGATCGACCATCTCCCGGTTGCACCGATGAGGGAAATCACCGCCCTCGTCCAGCACATAGGCGATCCCCCCCGACATCCCCGCCGCGAAGTTCCGTCCCGTAGGGCCGAGAACGACAACACGTCCTCCGGTCATATACTCACCTCCGTGGTCGCCCACCGACTCAACGACCGCGGTGACACCGCTGTTGCGCACACAGAACCGCTCACCGGCCATGCCGTAGATGTACGCCTCGCCGTCCGTCGCGCCGTAAAAGGCCACATTGCCGATGATAATATTCTCCTCGGGGATAAAGGTTGAACCCTCGGGAGGAAAGACGATTATCTTCCCACCCGAGATCCCCTTTCCGATGTAGTCGTTTGAATCCCCCTCGAGAGTGAGCGTGATGCCGCGGGGGATGAAGGCGCCGAAGCTCTGACCCGCCGAGCCCTTAAAATGGAGCTGGATGGTATCCTCCGGGAGCCCCTCGGCATCACAGTGTTTCGTGACCTCGCTCCCCAGGATCGTCCCCACCGCACGGTTGATATTTCGTATGGGAAGGGTCGCCTTTACCGGCTCGCGAAGATCGAGGGCAGGCTCGCAAAGCTTGAGGAGCACCTGATTGTCGAGGGCCTTGTCGAGGCCGTGATCCTGGGAGATCTGACAGTATCTCCCCACATCGGTCGAAACGTCGGGTTGATAGAGAATCTTCGAGTAGTCAAGCCCCTTTGCCTTCCAGTGGTCGACGACCTTGCGCATCTCGAGTCTGTCGCTCCTCCCCACCATCTCGTTTATGGTGCGGAAGCCGAGCCGTGCCATGAGCTCCCGCACCTCCTGTGCGATAAAGCGCATGAAGTTGACCACATAGTCGGGCTTGCCCGTAAACCTCTTTCTGAGTTCCGGATTCTGGGTCGCCACGCCGACCGGGCAGGTATCGAGGTGACACACCCGCATCATCACACAGCCGAGGGTAACGAGGGGGACCGTACCGAAACCGAACTCCTCGGCACCGAGGAGGGTAGCGATGACGACATCACGGCCCGTCTTGAGCTGGCCGTCAGTCTCGACGACAATCCTGCTTCGAAGGTTATTAAGGACGAGGGTCTGGTGGGTATCGGCAAGTCCCAGCTCCCAGGGGAGACCGGCGTTCTTGATGCTCGACTGCGGCGAGGCGCCGGTGCCGCCGTCGTAGCCGCTGATGAGCACCACATCGGCGTGCCCCTTCGACACCCCCGCCGCGATGGTCCCGACACCGACCTCTGAAACGAGCTTAACGTTTATCCTCGCCTGCTGATTGGCGTTCTTGAGGTCGTGTATGAGCTCCGCGAGGTCCTCGATTGAGTAGATGTCGTGGTGAGGAGGAGGTGAGATGAGGCCCACCCCTGGGGTCGAGTGGCGCACACGGGCGATCCACGGATAGACCTTTCGGCCCGGCAATTGCCCCCCCTCCCCCGGTTTCGCTCCCTGGGCCATCTTTATCTGTATCTCCTTGGCGTTCACGAGGTACTGGCTCGTAACACCGAACCGCCCCGAGGCGACCTGCTTGATCGCGCTGCTCCGGGAGTCTCCGTTGGGATCGGGTATATACCGTGCCGGGTCCTCGCCCCCCTCGCCGGTATTACTCCTGCCGCCGATACGGTTCATGGCAATCGCCAGGGCCTCATGGGTCTCCTGACTGATTGAGCCGTAAGACATAGCGCCCGTCTTGAACCGCCTGCAGATCTCTTCTACCGACTCAACCTCTTCGATGGGAATCGGTTCGGGCGCAAACCTGAACTTCATGAGACCACGGAGGGTACTGAGCTTCTCTGACTGATTGTTAATCAGTTCGGCGTATTCCCTGAAAACCTCGCGGTTGTTGGTACGGCAGGCGTACTGCAGCTTGTGAATTGTCTCGGGGTTGAAGAGGTGGTATTCGCCGTCACTCCGCCACTTATAGTGCCCACCCCCCTCAAGAGAGCTCTCCCCCGTACGGCGCTCGGGAAGGGCCTTCTCATGGCGCATGCGAACTTCCCTTGCGATCTCATCCAGACCGATACCCTCTATACTTGACGTGGTCCAGGTAAAGTAGTTGTCGATAACGGTACTGTTCAGGCCTACTGCCTCGAATATCTGGGCGCCGCGATAGCTCTGGATGGTGGAGATACCCATCTTCGATATCGTCTTGAGGACCCCCTTCGTGGCGGCCTTGGCATAATTCTTCTTGGCGTCAGCAGAACTTATCCCCTCGAGCGTCCCCTGCCGTATCATGTCGTCAAGTGTTTCAAAGGCGAGATAGGGATTAACCGCCCCCGCCCCGTAGCCGATGAGGAGGGCGAAGTGGTGCACCTCCCTCGGCTCACCCGACTCGAGCACCAGGCCGACCTGGGTGCGCTTCCCGTCACGGATGAGGTGGTGGTGGAGACCGGAGACGGCGAGGAGCGCCGGGATCGGCGCGTTCTCTCCATCCATTTCCCTGTCGGAGAGGATCAGGGTGTTCACCCCTTCCGAGACTGCCTGGCTTGCCCGCCTGTAGAGCTCATCCATGGCAGCCTTCAACCCCTCCCCCCCCTCACGTACCTTGAAGAGGATCGGCAGGGTCAGGGCCTTGAAATTCCGTATGTTAAGATGGCGGAGTTTTGCCAGCTCCCTGTTTGTCAGGATCGGTGTCTTGACCTTTATCTGCCGGCAACTCGCAGCCTCCGGCTTGAGGAGGTTCAGCCGTGGACCGATCGTAATCCCCGTAGCCGTGACGATCTCCTCCCTGATGGAATCGATTGGGGGATTGGTAACCTGGGCAAAGAGTTGCTTGAAATAGTCGTAGAGGAGCTGGGGCCTGTCGGAAAGCACCGCAAGTGGGGTATCGTTCCCCATGGAGCCGACCGGTTCGACGCCGTTCTTCGCCATGGGCGCCAGAATAATGTCAAGGCTCTCCGTCGTATAACCGAACGCCTTCTGACGGAGGGTCACCGTTTCGTGGTCCGGTTGAGGCGCGGGGGGAGCATCCGGCAGCTCCTCAATGGGGACAAGGTACTCCTTCAACCACTCCCGGTAGGGACGTTCCGTCGCAATACGGGATTTTATCTCCCCGTCATCCACGATGCGTCCCTCCTCCGTGTCGATAAGGAACATACGTCCGGGGCGTAGTCTCCCCTTGTGGAGGACGCAATCCGGAGGGATGTCGAGGACACCGACCTCGGATGCCATTACAACGAGGTCGTCCTTGGTAATATAGTATCTCGACGGACGGAGACCGTTCCGGTCGAGCACAGCTCCGACAACCTTGCCGTCGGTAAAGGCTATCGAGGCGGGACCGTCCCACGGCTCCATGAGACAGCTGTGGTATTCGTAGAACGCCTTCTTTTCGTCACTCATCCTCTCGTGGTTCTGCCACGGCTCGGGGATCATCATCATGATCGCGTGGGGGAGGGAGTAACCCGCGAGGACGAGGAACTCGAGGCAGTTGTCAAACATCGCCGAATCGCTCCCGTCACGGTTCACGACCGGAAAACTCTTGGGGAGGTCCTCACCGAAGAGCTCGGACTTGAACATCGACTGCCAGGCACGCATCCAGTTGACGTTCCCCCTGAGGGTGTTGATCTCCCCGTTATGTATCATGTACCGATTCGGGTGGGCACGATTCCAGCTGGGGAAGGTATTCGTGCTGAACCGTGAATGGACGAGGGCGAGGGCGGTCTCCACATCGGGGTCGTTCAGATCGGGATAGTATTCGGTCACCTGTTCGGTCAGGAGCATCCCCTTGTAGACGATCGTCTTGTAGGAGAAGCTCGGTGTATAGTAGAACTCACTGCCCTCCAGTTCCGAACGGCGGATGGAGTAGTAGGCCCGGCGGCGGATGACGAAGAGCTTGCGCTCGAACGCCATATCGTCCTCGACCTGAGCATCTCGCCCTATGAAGACCTGACGGACGAACGGCTCGGACAACCGGGCCGTCTTCCCAAGGGGAGCGTTGTTCGTCGGTACGTCCCTCCATCCAAGGAGGCACTGCCCCTCCTCCCTGATGATAGTTTCGAGGCGCCTCTCACACACCCGCCGCTCAGTGGGGTCCGGGGGGAGGAAGACCATGCCGACACCGTACTCCCCCGGTGCGGGAAGCTCAATCCCCTCCTTTTTACACACCTTTGTGAGGAAACGGTGTGGAAGCTGAAACAGGATACCGGCGCCGTCGCCGGTGTTGGCCTCCGCTCCGACGGCGCCGCGGTGCCGGAGGTTCAGGAGGACGGTTAGGGCCTGACGGAGGATCTCATTCGACTTCTTCCCCTTGATGTTGACGACGAAGCCTACGCCGCAGGAGTCGTGCTCGAATTGCGGGTCATAGAGACCCTGTGGCGGGATCCCCCACCCTCCACTTTTACCTTTGCTGTCTCTCATCTTCTTCAAATTTGCTGATAATTGCCGCCCCATTTAAAGCAAGAAAACGGCTGACCTTCCGGTCATCCTTCCATTTTTGTTGTTATCTACCAGTTACAAAACCACACTGCCCTCTCATGAGCATTTCAGGTGACAATTCCTCACCGCACCTCTCTTCACGAGAAGGCATGCCCTCTATTGAGAAGATAGTCAGGATTTACTGCGAAAGGGAAATGGGCCTGTAATGTTTAACGATACAACTCTGTGTCATTACTTCGTTGACTCACGACTCTCCAACGAGTGGCACACTACTCCTTCTTGTTGAGTGATGCCACACCGGCAGAGAGCGTGTCTCTTTTTCCTGTAATAAACGTTTTATCGGTGAAGACGAGCAGCGGAGTTCACTCCTCGCCCTCCGGCACACAGGCGTCGGTGGGACATACTTCCGCGCATTTCGGAGCATCGAAATACCCCTTGCACTCAACGCACACCTTCGGGTCTA
This sequence comes from Thermodesulfobacteriota bacterium, assembly GCA_046757185.1. Classification (GTDB taxonomy): domain Bacteria; phylum Desulfobacterota; class GWC2-55-46; order S146-70; family JAUXIU01; genus JBHHTR01. Next base: position 4,138 of record JBHHXU010000020.1, on the reverse strand, counting down.
TACTATAGATGTCCTCACCCTCACTGATGGCGTCGACAGGGCATTCGGGACGACATACATCACAGGCCACACAATCTTCGGTTATCTTAAGCGCCATTGCAGCGTGTACCCCCTCGTACTAATGTATACAGTATACTAACGTAGCTCTTTCTTAAAAACAAGAATATTTTTATAATAGATTCAGAACAAGAAGTTTGGGGTCGGTCATCTCCTCCATGGCGTACCGTACCCCCTCCCTCCCGAATCCGCTCATCTTGATCCCCCCGTACGGCATGTTATCAACCCGGTAGGTCGGCACATCGTTTGCGACCACACCACCAACATCGAGCCTGTCGTAAGCGTAAAAGATCCTCTTTATGTCGGAGGTAAAGAGGCCCGCGTGGAGGCCGTAGGGTGAATCGTTGATTAACTCCACCGCATCCTCAAAGGCATCGTACGGCTCAACCGTTACCAGAGGGGCGAATGCCTCCTCACAGGAGACCCGCATACCGGGTTTGGCGCCGGTGAGAACCGTCGGTTCGAAGAAGCTCCCCATCCTCTTCCCCCCTGTCAGAAGTTTCGCGCCACCCTCCACCGCCTCGTTCACCCACTCCTCCGTCTTCACGGCTGCCGCCTCATCGATCAACGGCCCCATCCCCGTCGATTCGTCCATTGGGTCGCCTATCTGAATCCTACCAACAGCCTCAAGGAAGCGCTCGACAAAGTCGCTGTAAACTTCCCGCTGAACGTATATCCGCTGGACCGATATACAGACCTGTCCCGAGAAGGAGAATGCGCCGGCGACGCACCGTTTCATTGCAAAGTCGATGTCGGCGTCGTCATGGACGATGACGCCGGCATTGCCGCCGAGTTCGAGGGCCACCCTTTTCCGTCCGGCCATCTCCTTCAGCCGCCACCCGACCGAGGCGCTGCCGGTAAAGGTCACCATCGCTATCCGCTCATCCCGGACGAGAGCCTCCGTCTGTCTGTTTGAACAGAGGAAGACATTGAGCCCCCCCGCCGGCCAGCCGGCTTCGGTAATGATCTCACCGAGGATGAGAGAGGTAAGGGGTGTCCTCGGCGACGGTTTCAGGAGGATGGTATTCCCCGCCGCCATGGCAGGGGCGACCTTATGGGCAACGAGGTTGAGAGGGAAGTTGAAGGGGGTTATGGCGAGAATCGGCCCTATCGGGAACCTCCGAACGATGCCCGTCCGCTTTTCAGAACCAGCCATGATATCGAGGGGAATCACCTCTCCACCGAGCCGCTTCGCCTCCTCGAGTGCCAACTGGAATGTGGAGACGGCCCGCTTCACCTCACCACGTGCGTCGGCTATCGGCTTCCCCGATTCGGCGGTAATCGTCAGGGCAATCTCCTCCGTCCGCTCCGTGATTCCGTTGACCACCCTGTCGAGAATCTCGGCCCGACCATAGGCGGGGAGTGCCCGTGTCGTCTCGAAAGTCTTCAACGATGTGCGAACGGCGCCAGCTATATCGCCATCATCGGCACCGTAGGTAATACCGACGACCTCACCGTTATACGGATTGGTCACCTCAACCCGTTCAGCGGACGATTTCCACTCTCCGTCTACAAGGTATCGATACTCTTGTGTCATGACCCCACTTTCCGTTTCAGGGATGGAGGTTCCCCCTCCCCTCTTAACATATATTAAAATGAAATTATCAGAAATAGTGGCCTCAGTCAAAACAAATTACCCGGACACATGTGATGGAACAGGAGAGTGTCCTTAAAGAGACTGGAGAAAAAGGCGACAGTGTGGTATCTTTTGCCAAGGAGGCTCTCATAGCACATCTCTACGGAAACACGACAGGGCTCAAGGCAGACCAGCTAAAGAGGCTCAGAAAAGTCTACAACCGCCGTATTGCATCTCAACAGGTCATCACCCCGGAGCTTGGACGATACCTCACCGAACTCTCGAGAGAGACGGGGAGGCAGATCGGGATTATCGTCAACCGGAAGGGAAGCATTATCGCCGTCATCGTCGGCAGCGAACGGGAGATCGTCATCCCCGTCCTCCCCGACTACCCCCTCGGAAGGAAGCGGCTCCGGGGGATCCGGTGCATCCACACCCATCTGAAAAACGAACCGCTCAGTCAGGACGACCTGACAGACCTCGCCCTGCTGCGGCTCGACCTGATTGCCGCCATCGGCGTCCTCCCGAGCGGACTGCCGGGCGACATCTTTCTCTCCCACCTCCTCCCCCTCAACCGGGAGGGAAAAAGCTGTTCCATCCACCCCCCCACACCCCTTCACCGCCTCGATATTCGCTTTGACGAGTTTGTATCGGAGACCGAGAAGGAGCTGGGGAGGGACATCGTCAGGGAGACCGAGGGGAAGGGCGAGCGGGCCATCCTCGTTTCCGTCTCGCGGGAGAACCGTATGGAGCAGGAGGCCTCCCTTGCGGAGCTGAAGGAGCTTGTGCGCACCGCCGGCGTCGAGGTCCTCGATACGATCCTCCAGAGGCCGAAGGATCTCAATCCCAAGTACCTCATGGGGAAGGGTAAACTCAAGGAGCTCATTATTACTGCCCTCCAGCGGGGCGCCACCCTCATCATCTTCGACCAGGAACTGACCCCCACCCAGGCCCGTGAGATAGGAGAGGTGACGGAGCTGAAGGTCATCGACCGGACACAGCTCATCCTCGACATCTTTGCCGGGAGGGCCCACAGCCGGGATGGGAAGGTGCAGGTAGAGCTGGCCCAGCTCAAGTACCGCCTGTCGAGGCTCACCGGGAAGGGGACGGCTCTGTCGAGACTCGCGGGAGGCATCGGCGGAAGGGGGCCCGGTGAAATGAAGCTCGAAATAGACCGGCGGAGAGTCCAGGAGAAGATAAACCGTCTTGAGAAGGAGCTCAAGGGGCTCAGCAGAGGGAGACGAGAGCGAAGGCGGAGGAGGGCCGGGAGCGGTGTACCGATTATCTCCATCGCCGGCTATACCAATGCGGGCAAATCGACGCTCCTCAATGCGTTGACAAAGAGCGAGACAAAGGTTGAGGACCTCCTCTTCGCCACCCTCGATACCGCAACGAAACGGCTCCGCTTTCCCCGTGAAAGGGACACCGTCGTTACCGACACGGTCGGCTTCATTCGGCGCCTTCCCAAAGACCTCATGGCCGCCTTCAAGGCGACCCTCGAGGAGATGGAGGATGCCGACCTCCTCGTACACCTCGTCGATATCAGCAACCCCTCCTTTGAGAGACATATCGAGATCGTCGAACAGGTCCTCTCCGACATAGGGCTCGCCCACATCCCCCGGCTCCTCGTCTTCAATAAGGTGGACCTCGTCGACCCCGCCGTTGTAGAGAACTGCTGCCACCGGTTCAATGCAATCGCCATCTCCGCGCTCCGGGAAGAGTCGCTCGGGAGGCTCCTCTCCGAACTCGAAAACCGGCTCTGGCCGGGGGAGGAAACAGGCATGAAGCGGGCTATTCACTGAAATAAGCAATCATTTGACCCGACTGAGAAAAGTATGGTAACGGTAACGCAAAATATATAATCGGAGGTAAGCATATGGCAAAATCGGTTACGGCCCTCAAGAATGTACTCAAACGTGAGGAGGCCCTCCTCGAAAAACTCAAGGAGACCGTCTCGCTCATGTCCCACAAGGATTCCAAGGCCCTCGTCAGGGAGATGATGAAGAACAAGATGGGTGACATCAGGAACTACAAGAAGATCATCAAGCAGAGCGCAAAATGCCCCGCCATACAGAAGAAAACGCGGGAGTAGTGCTTATAAGCGGCAGTATAATGGAATATAGGCAGCGTGCGCAACGGCTGTTCCTGGAGAGGTTTTCCCGGTTTTCCCCATGGAGGTAGCTGGATGTCAAACAACCCATCCAATAGAATCACCACACGAGGTTTTAGCCGCACCTTCGAGCAGATGTGCAACTTCATTGCCGTTGCAAAGACTGGCGACCCACAAGCTACGGTTCGTGGGCTTGTCACGTTATGTCTGCTCGAATTCCCGAATGAACATTTCGATACAGCCGAGACCTTCCGCAATACGATAGAGACCCTTCTTGATATTGACATCCCCCTCCCCCACATTGAGGAAGCACTGAACACCCTCGAGCGAAACGATAATATAAGCCGCCCAGCAGGTACCAACTACAAGCTGAGCCAAGAAATGGGTAATGAACT
>JBHHXU010000019.1:0-12291 GCA_046757185.1 Thermodesulfobacteriota bacterium | reverse complement strand
ATGATGGTACGACTCTTCCTGAATTCTGAGACAGCCATCGTCTTTGCAATCGTTTCGAGTATCCTGTCGGGCCTCTTTCTCGGCGGCAACCTCAATATTGCAACCTACTTTCTCATCGGCGGGATCGTGGCAGCCATGGAGGTACGTCACTGTATCCAGCGCTCTACCATTCTCAAGGCGGGCATTATTCTCGGCATTGTCAATACCCTTGTCGTTATCAGCATTACCATCCTCCGGGGAGAACTCTTTACACAAGAGATACTCTTTACCATTCCCGCAGCCTTTGCGGGCGGCATTATCACCGCCGTCATCGTCACGGGGCTTACTCCCATGTTCGAGCTCGCCTTTGGCTACACGACGAACATAACCCTCCTTGAACTCTCCAGGATGGACCACCCACTCTTGAAGGAACTGGCCCTGAAGGCGCCCGGCACGTACCACCACTCACTCGTCATAGGGAGTCTCGTAGAGGCGGCGGCCGAGTCAATCAACGCAAACCCCCTCCTCGCGCGGGTGAGCGCCTACTACCACGATATCGGAAAAACCAAGATGCCTCTCTACTTCATCGAAAACATGAAGGGTGAGAATAAGCACGATAAGCTCACCCCGAGCATGAGCTCCCTCATCCTCATCAACCACGTCAAGGAGGGGGGGGAGATGGCCCTTGAATACCGGCTGGGCGATGAGATACGAAACGTCATACAACAGCACCACGGAACGACCCTCATAAAGTATTTCTACGGGAAGGCAAAGGAGCAGGAGAAGCCCGGTCTCCCCCAAGTGAAGGAGAAGGATTTCCGTTACCCCGGTCCAAAGCCGCAGACTAAAGAGGCCGGTCTCGTCATGCTTGCCGATGCCATTGAGGCTGCCAGCAAGACCCTCCCCGACCCAAGCACCGCGAAGATAAAGGGTATGGTGCAAAAGATTATCAACAGGATATTCACCGACGGTCAACTCGATGAGTGCGAACTCACCCTCCGGGACCTGAATGCCATAGCAAAGAGCTTCAACAGGGTCCTCGACGGCATCTTCCACCAGAGGATCGACTATCCTGAACCCGCCTACATCACGAAGGAGGACACTGTTGAACGTAATGCTCCTCAATCGCCGGGGAAGACGGATAGCAACGAGGAAGATAAAGGCGATTCTAAAAACGGTATTAGGAGACTTGGGGTATAGGAGGGGGGAGATAAGCGTCCTCCTTACCGACGATACCGAAATAAGGGAGCTCAACAGGACCTACCTTGACAGGGACAGACCAACCGATGTGCTCTCCTTCCCAACGGACGACAGCGAGTTTATCGGCGACATTGCCGTCTCGCTCGACAGGGCGGTGGAACAGGCCAAAACGAAAGGATATACCCTCAACGAGGAGCTGGCAAGACTCTTCATACACGGGACACTCCACCTCCTCGGCCATGAACACGAAAGGGGGGGGATCAAGGCGCGGAGAATGAGGGAGGAGGAGGAGCGGCTCATGGCTCTCGTCAGCGACAAGGTGACACTCCGATGAGACAATAATCTCCCATGGAAAAGAAGATCCCAAAACCGAGGAACTGGCTGGAGAGCCTGAACTGCGCCATAGAGGGGGTTATCTACGCCTTCAAGACACAGCGGAACATGAAGTATCACTTCAGTATCGCTATTGTGGTCCTCCTCACAAGCCTCCTCCTCAACCTCCCTGCCGTTGAGTTTGTCCTCTTTGCCATAACGGTCATCTTTCTCCTCTTTGCCGAGATGATAAACAGCGCCATTGAGGAGACGGTCAACCTCCTTGAACAGAGGTACAACATCATCGCAAAGAACGCAAAGGACATATCCGCCGGGGCCGTCCTCATCTCTGCACTCGCTGTCGTTATTATGGGGTATGTCATACTCTCCAAATATCTCCTTCATCCCCTATCACTCGGTCTCAGGAAGGCACAGGCATATACCGGCCACCTCGCGATAGTCTCCATTCTCCTGGTCATTATCGGGGTAGTCACAACGAAGGCCTACTTCGGCAGGGGAGAGCCCCTCCACGGCGGCATGCCGAGCGGCCACTCCGCCGTCGCCTTCTCCCTCTGGACATCCATCACCTTCCTGACCCGTGATCCGCTGGTCGTCCTCCTCGCCTTCTTCATGGCCGCCATGGTGAGCCACAGCAGGCTCATCGGGGAGATCCATACAAAGGCTGAAATCATCTGGGGCGCCCTCCTCGGCATCGGCATAACCTCACTCATCTTCTACATCTTCTCCCTTCCCATCAAATGAAAAAGAACCTGCTCCTCCTAACGGTATCGGCGGGAGCGCTCATCGTCTCCTTTGCCCCGTCTCATCTCTTTCCCTTGGCGTGGGTCGGCCTCATCCCCCTCCTCTCTGCCCTGGAGGGAAAGGGGAAGAGGGGGGCCTTCCTCACGGGGCTCTGCTGGGGGCTCCTCTTCTTTACCGGAACGGTCTACTGGGTCGTCCACTCCATGTACTACTACGGCGGCATCCCGGCCCCCATAGGGGTCTTTGTCCTCGCTCTCCTGGCACTCTATCTGAGCCTCTATCCGGCTCTCTTCAGCCTCGCCATCTCTGTCGCACGCAGAGGGAATCCCCTCTTTTACATTATCACCGCCTCATCCCTCTGGGTGGGCCTCGAGTACCTGAGGGGGATACTCTTCACCGGCTTCCCCTGGGTCCTCCTGGGTTATTCCCAGACACCCTTTTCCTCCATCATCCAGATTGCCGATATTACCGGTGTCGGGGGGGTATCGTTCATACTCGTGGCCTTCAATACCGCCCTCTATCTACTTCTCAAGGCAGCACTTAACAGGGAGCGGCGCCCCCTCAAGGCGTGCGGCGCCGTCGCATGTCTCATTGCCGCCACACTCATCTACGGCGTGTTCAGGACGGAACAGGTGGAGGAGACCGTGAAGAGCTGGAAAAGTGTCCGGGTCGGCATCGCCCAGGGGAATATCGATCAGTCGCTCAAATGGGAACCCGCCCTCCAGGAGGAGACCATAGGTATCTACCGGGGCCTCTCCCACGAAGTTGCAGAGGGGGGGGCACGTCTCATCCTCTGGCCTGAAACGGCCGTCCCCTTCTTCCTCCAGCTCCGCGACAGTCTCGGGGAGATGGTATTCGAAACGGCACGTGAGACGGGGCGCCACATCATCACGGGAAGCCCCGCCTACGAGAGGGGCAGCGCAGTAATTGAGTACTTCAACAGCGCATTCCTTATCTCACCGGAAGGGAACACGGCGGGACGATACGACAAGGTCCACCTCGTCCCCTTCGGCGAGTACGTCCCCCTCAGGAAGCTCCTCTTCTTCATCCAAAAGCTCACCGAGGGGGTGGGTGATTTCAGTTCAGGCGAGGCGCTTACACCCCTCACCTTCCACGCAACCACTAAGGAGGCCTCCGCGCCGCCCGCCAGACACAGCATCGCCATCCTCATCTGTTTCGAATCGATCTTCCCGGAGCTTTCACGGGGGATGGTAAAGAACGGCGCCAACCTCCTCGCCGTCTTGACCAACGACGGCTGGTTCGGCAGAACATCGGCGCCCTATCAGCACTTCGACATGGCCGTCTTCCGGGCGGTAGAGAACAGGGCCTTTCTCCTGCGTGCGGCCAATACAGGGGTGAGTGGCATTGTAGACCCAACAGGCAGGGTCATTGCAGAAAGCGCCCTCTTTACGAGAGATACCCTGATCGAAGATGTCGGTCTTCGCACTGCCCCACCGACCCTCTATACGAGGTACGGGGATATCTTTTCCATGGGGTGCCTCGGCCTTGCGTTCATAATAACCGTACTCACCCTCTTAAAAAAAGAGGCATAATTCTGATTGACAAGAACACCTTTTTACAGGTAGGATTAATAAGATTAACTACTCTATGTAAGGATGGTTGAACTATCAGCAGTTTTAAGCGCCAGTGCTGGGAAAGGGAATTCCATCAGGGAAGCCTGAACTACGTCGTCGAGATCAAGAGCTTCGCGGACTTTGACGGCTATATCGAGGGGAGTGAGGGGGAAACAGAGAGTACGATCAACGACCTCCTCATGTATATGGAAGACGTGGACCAGCAGATACTGGAAGACGATGTCTATCAGGAGATACGGCTTTCCGTCTGCAAGGATTGCAGGGATAAGTTTCTCAAAAACCCCTTTCAGGTCTACAAGGAGTATTTCTACAAGGAGGAGTTTAGAGGCACCCTCCACTGACCTAAGAGGGCCTCATGCGGTTTGCCATCATATCCGACCTCCACTCCAATCTGGAGGCCCTCAACGCCGTCCTTTCCCTCATTGATTCAATCGGTGCGGATACCACCATCTGCCTCGGTGATATCGTCGGTTACAACGCAGATCCGGACAGATGTATAGAACTCGTTCGGGAGCGGGGAATTCGCTGCATCATCGGCAACCACGACTCGCGTGTCTGCGGTTTTGAAGAACCCGACGACTTTAACTCCTCCGCACGGAGAGCCGTCCTCTGGACGCGTGAACATTTAAGCAGAAACAATCTTTCCTTCCTGAGGGGGCTGCCACGTAAGCTCTCCTTCGACGACGGCGCGCTTGCGGTACACGGCTGGGTCAACAATACGGACAGATACATACTCACCCCCGGAGACGCGCAGGCAAACTTCGAACTCCTTACCCATGAGCCACTCCCCTACCGGCTCTGCTTCTTCGGTCACACCCACATACAGATAGCCTACTCAATAACGGAGAATACCGTTCTCTCCCACAAAGAAGAGCGCCTTAAACTCGGGGAGGAGACACGCTATATCATCAATCCGGGCAGCGTTGGTCAACCGAGGGACTTCGACACCAGGGCAGCCTTTCTCATATACGATACTGAAGCGGGTGAAGTCCGCTTTTACCGAACCACCTACGATATCGATGGATGCTACCAAAAGGTCATCGACGCCGGTCTTCCCGAGAACCTCGCGGAGCGGCTGAAGATGGGGTGTTGATGGAGTATGACGTATTGCGGGTTACTGGTTAAGCTGAAACTAATATTACGGGGGAACAGTGTTCGTGAGTAACCGAGGAAAAGCAACTTGCACAAAAAATAATTCGTAAAGAGACAAAAAAATGCCTCATATACCTGCATTTTGTGATAACTGTGGTGCCGCTTTTTCGTCAGGCATCGTTATCGAGAACTCATTAAACGTCACACTCTCTGGTAACAAATCCGGTCCGTGTCCAGCCTGTGGAAGTATGGGTACCATTCCAGATGGCGTTTTTACGGTTACTGGTAATATTATCAAGCTACTTGCTGGACCTCAACGAACAATTGAGCAACTCCAACACCTTGCTAGGGTAATCAGTGATGCAAGAAAGTACGTAAAGGAACCTAACACAACTGCTAATAAAATAAAACTGGAAGCCCCTGAGCTTAGTTCAATTGTCGATGCCCTACCTAAAACCAGATCAGAGCTTTATTCTTTTCTTACAGTTATCTTGATGGCTATTGGTGTAGTTATTGCTGTGTATGGCTCATACAAGGACCGAGAACCTACCGAAGATGAGATACAAAAGATGATAGATCAGTCAATTAAGCAAGCTATCGAAGAATCTAAGTCGCCCAAAGTTTTACAGCCATATAAAGAAAAACCAAAACCAGGTAGGAATACTCCATGTCCGTGCGGCAGTGGGAAGAAGTACAAAAAATGCTGTGGAATTTCTACCTAAATGTTCATTCCAGCTAAGAAAGTAATTGCAGCGTACCTTAACTTTATCCTTTACCCCTCCGCTTTCAAGACCGTATCCCTTTTCCACTTCTCATCATCCCTTTCTGGATAGTCGATAGTGTAGTGAAGGCCGCGGCTCTCCTTCCTGAGCATCGCCGCCCGGATGATGAGCTCCGCAACGACGGCAAGGTTTCGCAGCTCGATGAGGTCGCTTGTTATGGTGAAATCCCAGTAGTACTCGTTAATCTCCGCCTTGAGGTTTTCGATCCTCCTGAGCGCCCGTTCCAGACGCCTGTCCGACCGGACGATGCCGACGTAGTGCCACATGAAGCGCCGTATCTCGTCCCAGTTCTGGGTGATGACAACCGCTTCGTCGCTGTCGACGGCCTTCCCCCTCTTCCACTCCGGTACAGGCGGGAACGGCTCCTTTTCACCCCTGAGGAGCTCGATTGATTTCTTGGCTGCCCTGTCGGCGAAGACGAGCGCCTCGAGGAGCGAATTCGAAGCGAGGCGGTTCGCCCCGTGGAGACCGGTACAGGCGCTCTCCCCTACGGCAAAGAGGTTCCTGATGGTGCTCTCCCCGTGGCTGTTCGTAACGATGCCGCCGCAGGTGTAGTGGGCCGCAGGGACGATGGGAATCGGCTCCCGTGTTATGTCAATATCAAACTCTAGGCACCTCTGGTAGATATTGGGGAAACGGCTCTTGATAAAATCGGGCGGTTTGTGGGTGATATCCAGATAGACACAATCTGCGCCGCTCTTCTTGAGCTCAAAATCTATCGCCCGCGCGACGATGTCCCTCGGCGCCAGCTCCCTGTCGGGGTGGTGCCTCTCCATAAAGGGGGTGCCATCCTCCAGTCGAAGCACCCCCCCCTCCCCCCTCACCGCCTCGGATATGAGGAACGCCTTCGCCTCAGGATGGAAGAGACAGGTGGGGTGGAACTGGATGAACTCCATATTCGCCACGCTCGCGCCTGCACGGTAGGCCATGGCGATACCGTCGCCGGTAGCGACATCGGGATTGCTCGTAACGAGGTACGCCTTACCGGCGCCCCCCGTCGCCAGGACGGTGACCCTTGCGAGAAAGGTCTCTATCTCCCCCGTCTCTTTGTCCATCACATAGGCCCCCAGGCAGCGCTCCCCATCCGCCTTCTTCACAAACTTCCCATAGGTTATGAGGTCGACGGAGATGTGATTCTCGAAGAGGGTTATGTTCTCCTCCCTGTCAACGGCCTTCAGGAGGGCCTCCTCTACCTCCCGGCCGGTGATGTCCTTCGCATGGACGATCCTCCTCTTTGAGTGTCCTCCCTCCTGACCGAGGGCAAACTCCTCTATGCCGTTGCTCCTCTCTCTGGAAAAACGGGCGCCCAGTTTTACAAGCTCCTCTATCCTTGCCGGGCCATCCCTGACGACCATCCGCACGATGTCGGTGTGGCAGAGACCGGCCCCCGCCTCAATAGTGTCCGCAATATGGGCGTCAAAGGTATCATCATCACCCAGGACAGAGGCTATGCCGCCCTGGGCGTAGTAGGTTGCCGATTCGGACCGGTTCCGTTTTGTAACAATCGCCACCGTTCCGTGACGTGCCGCCTTCAAGGCAAAGCTGAGACCGGCGATACCGCTTCCTATGACGAGAAAATCAGATTGCATCGTCCAATCCATCGCGAAAATACTATGTCTCTCTCCTTTACCGGTCTGCCCCTTCCAAAGAGAGCCACTCTCTGATATGGCGCACCGCCTCATCACGGTTGCGTACGATGCCCTCCTCCTCCGCCCTCACCACCTCATCGAGGACCCTACCGATGATCGCCCCCTCGGGCAGATGAAAGAGCTTTAGCACATCCGAGCCGGTCAGTAAGGGCTCACTCTCCTCCACCGTGTAGGTATTATAGTAGAAGGCAACCATCTCACGCACCACCGACAGGAGGGCCGGATCATCACCGCCCCGTGTCGCCCTCGCATCGGCAAGGGCCAGAAGGAGGAGGTCGATCCCCTCCCCTCCCCCCATGGAACGGAAGAAGCGCAGCCTGCTCCGGAAGGTGCGCCTTTCGAGGGACGCAAGGTTAAAAACCCTATGGTGGTTTGCCACGACCCTCGCAAGCATGGCGGTTGCCCTTCTGCTCAGCCGCAGCCTCCTCCCCGCCTTCTGCGCCATCTCTCCCCCCAGACGGTCGTGGCCGAAAAACCTTACCCGCCTCTCATCGACCCACATACAGTGGGGCTTTCCCGCATCGTGGAGGAGGGCGGCTAAGAGAAGGAGACTCCTCCTCGATACCCCCCCGATCCTCTCATCAAAATGCTCTCTGACCAGCGCAGCATGGTCGGGAACGGCATTTTTAATCCCCTCGAGAAGCAGATCCGCCTCTCTTACCGTATCGAGGGCATGATGAAAGAGGGTGCAACCCTTCTCCGGTCCTCCTCCATTCGAAGCATAATGGCTAAATGGGAAACCATCCCCGACAACAAGCGTATTCCATCCCTTCATCTCCGGAAGGATAGAGGGCAGTATTCCCAGCTCATTGAGAAGCTGAATGGACCGGCACGACTCCTTACAGAGGAGGATGGTAAAGAGCTCATCCCTCACCCTCTCCATCGCCACCCTTCCGAGGAGGGGTGCCTTCTCCCTGATGAGCGTCTTGAGATCATCATCCATCGTGAGACCGTACTGTGCGGAGAGCCTCACGGCCCGGAGGCCTCTCAACGGGTCATCGTCGCAAATCCCCTCCGAAACGGGCCGTAAGACACGCCGGATGCAGTCCCTCTCCCCACCCAGGGGGTCGTACAGTACCGGCTGCTCTCCCCAAAAAGCGTTCAATGGCACCGCCATGGCGTTGACGGTAAAGTCTCTCGCGTTGAGGTCAGCGTCAATACTCCCCCCTCGATAGGGGGCTATATCAACGGTGATACATCTACCATCCCCCCTCTTTACCACCCTGTAGAGGCCGCTCTCCCTGTCGAGGGGGAAGACACTCCCCCCGAGACGCGCCGCTAGTGTACGGGAGACAATGCCGGCATCACCATCTACGGCAACATCGTAATCGAGTCCCCTCGGATAAGAGAGGAGCATATTCCTTACCATGCCGCCGACGAGGTATCCGTCGGTACTCCTCTCCCGTATGATATCATAGAGGAGTGTCACTACCGTGTCTCCCTTTAACGGTAAAAGCGTCCTCATACCCCGTGTGGCGCTCTCTCCTTCCTCTTACGCTTCGTGATGGGAAGACCCTCCCGAAACGTAAAAGACCGACCAGAGGCCGGTCTCCATATCATCCGTAAACAGGTGGCGCCTCTAGATGAGCTCAACCTCTATCAACTCATCATCAGTGAAGCGGAAGCTGGCCTTCTCACTGAAGGCACGTATCTTCTCCCCTACATCCCTGAAACCGCTGTCCATCCCATTGACCTTCTGAAAGTACTCCAACGCCTTCTCACCCTGACCGGCACTTTCGTAGGCGAGCGCGAGTTCATACATGAGCCCCTTCCTCTCACTCTCCGTCCTCCCCTCAATAGCAAGACCGCCGGTATAACAGGTATCGCCTCCTGCGGGTTCCCCGTTGCCATGTAGCTCAAACCGAGCCTGATCTGACAGTCGAATTCCCTCTCAGGGTCCCGCCTGGCTACTAAGAATTCCTTGACCGCCTCATCGTACATCTCCATCTCCATATAGGCAATCCCCATATTGTAATGTGTCTCCGTGTCCTCCCGGTTCAGTTGCCGCTCTATGCCATTCTTAAACTCATCTCGCACCTCCTCACGGCCCTCAACCCCTCCCAACCCCAGCTCAGAGGTGAGATCGACATAACCGGTTTCGACCGGTGTCTCTCCTCCTTCTGCCGCACCCTCCGAAACACCTTCTGCCCCCTCCTCCACCTCCTCGACTGCCTCCGTTTCCTCGACACCCTCTAAAGCGCCGGACTCCTCCTCCACCGCTTCAGCCGCCGTTTCAACCACCGGTTCCGGTCCTTCCTCACTTCCAACAATCCCCTCGATAGCCTCGTCCGACATCTTAACTTCTTCCATCGCCTCATCTATCGCCGACTCCAGCTCACCGGGCTCCTCCTCCGCCTCCACTGTTTCAGTCACCGGCTCCTCTTCCTCCTCCTCGCCTCCGACGACCTCTTCAACAGCCTCGTGATGCTCCTCAACATCTTCTACCACCTCCTCAAGAGGTTCGGCCTCAACCGGCGCCTCCTCGATCGGCTCCGTTTCAACGGACGCCTCCTCTTCCAGCTCAGGCAGTTCCTCAAGGTCGGCAGGGGCAAGCTCGGCTATCTCTTCCACCGGCTCTCCTTCGGCGCTCTCATCGACTCGCTCTTCACCGGCCTCTTCTTCAATCTCAATCCCCTCAACCTCTTCTAACTCCTCTACCTCCTCCAAATCGGTCTCTACCGCCTCTTCACCCACCTCATCCTCTTCGGTCAACTGCTCCTCAGTGGGCTCAGGCTCCTCCTCTACCTCTATCATCTCAGACCAGGGAATTAACGGCTCCTCATCCTCACCCCCTTCCTCCTCTCGCTCTTCACGAAGCTCTCCCGTCCCCTGCGGGGCGCCTTCGACCTCCTCTTCCGCCCCTGCCTCCCCTACCACCCCCTCGACGCCAACCTCACTCTCAGGCAAAGAAACGTGTGGCTCCTCCCCTTTGCCCTCTTTGACAGGTTTCTCTTCATCTCTCTCTTCCTCCACTCCGGCCATCTCTGAAGGCGCCTCTTCCCCACCGGTCATCCCCTCGATCAGACCCAATGTCTCACGATCATCCGGGGAGACCTCAAGGAGCCTCTCGCACGCATCCCTCTTTTTCTCCTCATCTCCAAGATCATCGTAGAGGGCTATCAACTCCCTGGAAAAGTGTAAGAACTGTTCATTGTCCCCCTTCTCCTTCGATATCTCTCTGAGCCCCTCCAGCACCATTGGTTGCTTCACTCCTTTGTCATAGAGGGTTTGGAAGAGCTTCTCCGCCTTATCATGCTTCCCGTTCTCAACCAGCAGCGCCGCCGCGTTTCCATACTCAGTAACAGCATCCTCCTGAAAGCCCGACTGCTCATAAATCTCCGCCAGTCTGAGCCGTATCCCCACATTCTCCGGGTCGATCTCGTGCATCTTCTTTATTATGTTGAGCGTATCCTCCCGCCTCCCCTTGCTTTCAAAGTGCCGTGCAAGGAGATCGTACTCACTGATGGCATCGGCTATGAGGTTCTGTCTCGCATAGAGTTCCGCCAGCCGATACCGTATATCGATATTCGGAGGATCAAGCTTCGATATCTGCTTATAGACGGCAATCGCCTTAAGATAGAACCCCTTCTTCGTCAGCGTCCTGGCAGTCTCATGGTACTCATTGATGGCATCCTCCTGCTTTCCGGTCTTCACAAAGAGGTCCCCAACCCTCAGACGGGTGCTCACATCACCAGGACTCATATCCAGTACCTTCCGGTACTCATCTATGGCCTTGTCCAGGTACCCCTTTTCTATGTACTTCTGAGCCCTATCGAGTGTTTTGCTCTTTTTATCCATTGTTGAAGCCGTCCGGGGAGAGAACCACTACCAATACCCCCCATATTTCCTGTCTTGCCCATTTAAGGGTGCCACTCATGTTATGCCGGCATACCCGCCTTATTCCACCTGTCGCTGGTATACTTCTCGAGAATCAGCCTGTCCCGCAAACACTCTTCCTCCTCTGAAAGCGTACCATGATAGAGCCTGACCCCCAGCGCCTCTTCAATCCTCTCTATACAGGCCGTTCTGAACTCATCCTTGCCGACCTTCTTGAAGAGGTTGAGCCACGTCATGCTATCGAGTGCGCTCTCACCGAAGACCCCTACAATCATCTCTCTATCGACATCAAAAATAATTGAGCCGTGCTGGAGGAATGCCCGTTTGAATCTCCTCTGGGCGCTCCCCGCCACTTTCTTGCCGTCAACTATTATCTCATACCTCGATGGGGAACTGAAGCACGATTCTCTAATCACACCTTCGGACGAACGTTTTTTCGATGGAACGATTGTCGCTTCAATGGAGAGGTCCTTGAGTGCATTGATGATGGCACGGCTTATCACCTCATATGAGCCGTGGATCCCTTTCGAAAAAAGGGAATCCTCGCGCCTGCAGATAATGGAATAAGTCAGCTCGGCATCGTGGATGACCGCCCTCCCACCGCTGATACGTCTTATGACCGGCGCCTCAACACCGTCAAAGCTCGTATAGCTCTGTAGATAACCTATTGAAATCGTAGGGGTCCTCCACTCATAGAACCGAATCGTCGAGGGCGCGATCCCCATCTCACAGGAGAGGAGTATCGCCTCATCAACGGCCATATTCTCTGAACCCTCAGCAGGGCTATCGACTATGAGTCGCCACTCTTCCATAGGGCTTGAAGTTCTTTTAAAAACCCGTTGATTGATACGGTGTACTACACGTGAGGAATACCGCCTGGTCCTAGAAGAAGCGGCTTAAAAAATCTATAGAAACCTTGCCGGCGATGAACTCGTGTTCCTTGAGAATCCTGAGGTGGAGGGGGATATTCGTCCTGATCCCTTCAATAGAGAACTCCTCCAGGGCTGTCCTCATTCTCTCAATCGCCTCACGCCGTGTGTTGCTGTGTACTATAAGCTTTGCGACGAGCGAGTCGTAGTGGGG
>JBHHXU010000018.1:0-12581 GCA_046757185.1 Thermodesulfobacteriota bacterium | reverse complement strand
GGAGGGCCTGAGGCGTCTGTTCTATCGGTGGCAATCCATCCTGTGAATCCGGGAACTATGTTCATCGGGACAAAAGCGGGGCTCTTCCGTACCGACAGTGGAGGAAAGCGGTGGAGGAGGGAGCAGCACATACCCACTGATGCCGTGGTTCCTTCACTCTCTCTACGCCCGTCAAAGCCGTACACGCTTTTTGCCGCTACCGAGAGGGTATTGTTCAGGAGTAGAGGAGGCGCAGCGGGGTGGGAACGTCTCCTGGTAAGGTCTACCCCTCTTGAGGGGGAAGCTGCAGAGGGGACCGATGAAGAGGCGGTCAACGATGTTGTATCGAATATAAGATGGGTGGCGGTCAACCCGATCGACCCTGAGACGGTCTATCTTGCCACCTCGAACGGTCTCCTCATATCCAGGGATGACGGCGTGCACTGGAAGCAGGGTGGTGGTGCAGGGCTTGTGAGCAGTGATATACGCAATCTTGTGACGACTACAGCCGATCCGGGTACTGTCTATGCGGCAACGAAGAGGGGGGTGTTCAGATACACCGAACTGTCGCGCAGTTGGCGCCCCCTCTACAAGGGGCTTACCTCTTCGGATGTCCGTTTTGTCGCCGCCGGACGGAACGATTCCCCGGTCCTGTGGGCAGCCACCAGGAGGGGCGCCTTCAAAGCGGTCGCCGTGGAGGGGAGTGAGATGGCCGTGCAGGGAGGAGAGGGGGCGGAAAGGATTCTCACTCAGATCGGGGAGGAACCCACCATCCATGAGATACAGAGGGCGGCAATAAAGTATGCCGAGGTGCACCCCGGGAAGATAGAGAAGTGGAGGAAGGCGGCGGCAAGGAAGGCATTGCTCCCCGACCTGAAAGTTGCCTACGACAAGTCAAAAGACTGGCAGAGCAGCACCTATTTTTACAGCACCAGCAGCCAGAAGTATACCGATGACGATATAACCCTGGACAGGGACTGGTCGTGGTCGGTTTCCGCTACCTGGGATCTGGGAGAGCTTATCTGGAACAACGACCAGACCTCGATCGATACGCGGTCGAGGCTCATGGTCCAGTTGAGGGATGACGTTCTCAATGAGGTGACGAGGCTCTATTTCGAGCGGAAGAGGTTGCAGGCTGAACTGCTCCACTCCCCACCCCAGGGGGTGATGGAGAAGGTAGAAAAAGAGCTGAGGCTCCAGGAACTCACCGCCGATATCGATGCCCTCACCGGTTTTTACCTCTCCAGGAGGCTCGAGCAGGCGAAGGCATCACATTAGGATAGTGGCCATCTCTCCTTCCGGCCTGTGCCGGAGTCACGGCAGATAGGCCATCCTGATGGACTGTTCCTCCCTCGCCTTCGATGCTCGGCTGCGTCGAAGGGGGGGTGATGGTATGGGGGGGAATGGAATTACAAATGGGCACAACCAAAACCGCATTAAGAGAAGAAGAAACTGTAATCCTTTGACTTTATCGGCATGTTGCAGTAGTTTAACCGGGAATCCTTTACGATAGAGTGTGAGTTTTCCAAGGCGCGACAGGGTAGCATCCGCTATCCAAGAGTACTGATTATGCAGAGTACACGCACCGCCACACCTGCCTGAAAGGTGAACGGGGAGTTCTGGGGACACAATACCTAATTATTGATAACAGGTTTAGGAATTAAGTATTTTGTCCCCAGAACTTTTTGTCAGCAGGTTATTTGCGACGTTCATGCGACGCGAAGCGCGTCACGAACCAGCGGCTCAAACGGACAGGGCTCGAAAACTTTGTTTTCTCACCCCGCCGCTCAGATGCGGGGCCGTTAGGCAACTAAAGAAAGGAGATTTTCGATGTTTGAACTGTTAATTAGTGTCCATCCGCAAACCCTGGTTTTTTAATAGATTGTAATCAGCAAGAGCGGTTTCAAAGGTTGATGGCTATTATCAATAACGCATTGCTTTGCTGGAGATCATGAATTTTGTTTTTTGACCTGATTCAGGATGCTATTATCCATCTGCTATGTAATCAATGTGCTAATATGGCCATCTCAAGCAACTTTAAGCTTGAGTCGTGCCAATACCAGAAGGTTATAGGAGACAATCGAGCTCCATACATACTGTTTAAAAGCTTCCCGGCCACTCCAGTTGCAACGATCAAGGCCAAAGGCCCGCTTTAACGTTGAAATATTGGCTTCTATACCGGCACGAAAGTTTCTAAGCTGTTTATATACCCAGTTGCTCTTTACCATATCAAGGACGGCAAAACCACGCCTCTTTGAAAAAGCGACATCCTTGACACCGGATGCCCCGCCCCCGGCCAGAAGAGGGCCTTTTTTATCCTTGGTTTTATAGTCCGCGCTTTTGTCTTGCCGCCGAACTGGTGTATCCTCGCGTATACGACGTTCGTCCCCACAGAGACCCTGTCCCGCCGCGCTTCCACGGTCATGGAATTTTTCAGCCGTCCCGTGTCGGTCAGGGTGACGCCGCCGGCGGCCTTTACACGGGCGGACGGTTTCCATTTCGGTCTCCCTCCGACCTTGAAGTTCCTGCGGATGGAGCGGTGCAGTATCTCGCCGACATCACGCATGGCCGGGGTGAGGTCGGACATCTTCTCCTGGAGTCTCGTCATGAGGTCTCGCGCCTCACGGTCGTCTATTTTTATTGCAATTTGCATCGTACTTGGTTGTTATAGTTGCAGAGGGGAACGTTTGAGAAAGAGGCGATCCACGCTATCGAACTACTCAAACGAGCCGAATTGTGGATCGATTCGGTCACCGTCCCTTCCTTCGTAACAATACCCCCTCTCTCCGTCTTTCCAGATAG
Organism: Thermodesulfobacteriota bacterium; assembly: GCA_046757185.1. Lineage (GTDB taxonomy): Bacteria > Desulfobacterota > GWC2-55-46 > S146-70 > JAUXIU01 > JBHHTR01. The sequence goes on along the minus strand of JBHHXU010000018.1, from coordinate 9,800 downwards.
CCCAAGTCAGGTTTTCCTTTCTTCAAGGGAATGAATGAGGTAACCCCCTGGAAAACTCCCCTTTCCACCTCAAAGACCATGAACCCCCCGACACGCTTTTTGTCCGGCGTTTTCCACAGGGATATATACCTCTTTGTTAATCTTATTTTTCCAGCACTGTTTCTCTGTGGGGCAAGCCATATCTCATACGGGTTTTCGATCATCTCCTTAAGGAGGGGGATACTCTCGCCATGGCCGGCCTTGCTGAATTTCCATGCCTCTCTCACTCCCACCCCCTTATCCTCCAGAAAGGAACGCAGGGTCAGTATTACTGGGTCGCCCACTGAGTCCTTTAATACCGTCTCCTCCCCATACAGTTTTTTGAACTCTTTGTTGTAAAAGGCATCACCCTTCCCTCCCGGCAAGAATCTCGTCTCGTCTATGTCCGGAATGCTCGCAATCCCGACATCCTTCAGCGGCTTGTGGCTGTAATCGGCGGCCTTTTTAAGACCCGGAAGGGTTTCCCATTTCCCCCCGGCAGACTCTTCTTGTACAAATCCGCCCCACACGGTCTTCCCCGGGTGGTAGGAAAACCCTTTGTCGGGCATCAGCGCCCGTGCCGGCAGTTTTGCCCCCGTCACGGGATCGACCGGCTCAATAAGTCTTCCGGTGGGGTCCCTGGTTTCGACCTTCAGACCCTCTTCGCGGACGTCGTCCTCGGAGAGAGTCGTGACCCCGCAGCGGCACCTGAAGCCGTTCGGCGGATACCACCTGTTCCAGAAGGGGTGGTCGGCGGGAAAGACCTTGCCGTCCAGCGCGGCGTGGGTCGGCCTGGTGCGGCTGTCGTTGACGGCATCGTACTGGAGGTAGGGGCGCGTCTTCTTGACGGCCCTTATCTGCTCGAACCTGCCGACGTGATATGCCGTCTGTATATTTGTGCGGAAGAGGTTGTCTATCCTCCACGCCCGCTTCCCCACCCAACCCCTCCGTTCAAAGACCGCAGCGGCGTCTCGCTGAAACTCGGAAAAAGATACCCCTTTGCTAATCGCCCTGTTCATGGCGGTAAAGACGGTATCCAGTTCACCTCCACGGGCTATCCCCGACACGGCGAACGCCCTCACCTGTGCCTCGGCGGAGAGTTTCGCGAATTCACTGGGGGAGAGTTTTACCTTGTCCCGCCAGAATTCCTCGGCCTCTTTCATCGGCAACGGTGTGAGTGTCGTCTCAACCACCGGTCTCATCCTCCATCGTTTGCCTGGCGAAGAGGGAGGCATTCAGCCACACCCTCTCCACCATGTCCGTGAGGGCGTCCATGTCCATGTCCGGGTATACCTCCAGCACCCGCTGGAAAGCGTCCTCGTAATTTTCCGCCGCGTTGAGCGCCTCAAGTATCTTTTTCTCGTTCGCCTCCAGCGCAGTGGTCGCCCCGGAGATCGCCCTGTCGGCCAGCGACTCCAGGGCCTGCTGGTTGGGCGTGAAAGGTTTACCCTCGGCGAACTCGCCGCCGGCATCCTCTCCCCGACGCCCCACGCCTGAAGCCTGGGGTCTGACTTCGACGACCTCCTCACCCTCTTCCGGCTCGGGGATGCCGTAGGTGTCGTACAGGTATTTCTTCCCCATGGGGAGGCCGATATCGACGGTGATTATCTTGTCTATCTCCGCCTGCGCCTTGAGGTTCTTCTCCTCCTCCATCCTCCGCCAGACCCTGGAATTAATATGGGGGTTGTCCCTCTATTCCTATTCCTCTATTCCCCCTCTATTCCCCTTATCCTGAAAATCCGTGACAATCCGTGGCCAACAAATCATTACCTCTTGCTTTGAATACGCCCCCCCTTTCATCTTTATCTATTTGTCCTTCATGGCTCATCTCTTTTTCCGGTGGATTTATGGAGCCCTATTCTCCGGCCAGTAATTGACATTTTGCCTGTATCTGATACAGTCGTTATGAAGCAGTATGAAGAGGAGGGATACCCATGACGACGATAAGGATTGACAGTGATAACCTGAAGCCCTTTATTTCCGATGAGGAGATTAATGCTCTCCAGCCGGAGATAACACGGATACATGAGCGGATGGAGCGGCGTAAGGGGGCCGGGAGTGATTTCCTGGGGTGGTACCGACTCCCGTCGGAGACCCCGGAAGAGTTGATCGACAGGATAGAGGAGAGCGCCGGCCATATTCGGGAGGATGCCGACTGCCTCATTGTTATCGGCATCGGAGGCTCCTACCTCGGCGCAAGGGCGGCCATCGAGTTCGTCAACCACACCTTTCATAACAAGCTTGACGGCGAAAAGAGAAAAGGGTCGGAGGTCTACTTCGCGGGCCAGAACATAAGCTCCGACTATCTCGCCGACCTCATCGATATCACGGAGAAAAAGAGGATCTGCCTCAATGTCATCTCCAAGTCGGGGACGACGACCGAGCCCGCCATCGCCTTCAGAGTTCTGAAGGAGATACTGGAGAAGCGGTACACGGGGGATGAACTGAAGCGGCGGATTGTCGTTACCACCGACCGGGAGAGGGGGGCGTTAAAGGGGCTCGCCGACCGTGAGGGGTACGCCACCTTTGTCATACCCGATGATGTGGGGGGGAGGTACTCCGTCCTCACCCCGGTGGGGCTCCTTCCCATCGCCGCCGCAGGCGTCGATATACGGGAGCTCCTGAGAGGGGCCGGGGCGTTCGAGGAGATGACCGGCAACCCTGAACTGGGGGCGAATCCCGCCTACTTCTATGCCGCCGCCCGTCACCTCCTCTATCTGAAGGGGAAGGTGATAGAGATACTCTCCTCCTTCCACCCCGCCCTCCACTTCATCGGCGAGTGGTGGAAACAGCTCACGGGGGAGAGCGAGGGGAAGAATAATCGCGGCATCTATCCCGCGTCGGTCGATCTGACGACCGACCTCCACTCCATGGGGCAGTGGATACAGGAGGGGAACCGGATAATCTTTGAGACCTTTGTCACCGTCGAGCGGTCAAACAGGGAGATTGTGATCCCCTCTTCTGCGCGAGACGACGACGGCCTGAACTACCTTGCGGGAAAATCCCTCGATTTCGTCAACGACAAGGCGTACCGGGGAACAGCATCGGCCCACCATGAAGGCGGGGTGCCCAACATGACCATACACCTGCAGGACCGCTCCCCCTATACCCTTGGGCAGCTCTTCTACTTCTTTGAGAGGGCCGTTGCCCTCTCCTGTTATCTTATGCGGGTCAACCCCTTCAACCAGCCCGGTGTCGAATTCTACAAGCGGAACATGTTCTCCCTCCTCGGCAAACCCGGTTCCGAGTAAAAAGGGGGGGAGCACTTTTCCTATGATTACACGCCTGAACATCAGGACCCGCAAACGGTGCGAGCTTCTCGATATCACGGGGGAGGTGGAGCGTGTCGTGAGGGAGGGCGGCCTCACGGACGGTCTGGTCGTCGTCTATTCCCTCCACACGACGGCGGGAATTACGATAAACGAGAACGCCGACCCGTCGGTCGTTGACGACATGGTCATGAAGCTCACCAAGGTGATCGAGCACCATGACCCCGACTACCGCCACGGGGAGGGCAACTCCGACAGCCATATCAAGACATCCCTCGTCGGTCCGTCGCAGACGGTCGTAGTCGAAGGCGGGAGGCTTCTCCTCGGTACCTGGCAGGGGATCTTCTTCGTAGAGTGTGACGGGCCGCGGTCGAGAAAGGTTGTTGTAAAAACCATTAGCGGTTGAGGAGCTCAGATGAAGCACTATGCGCTCGACAGAACCCCCTTTGAACCGGTAAGCCACGATCCTTCGCTGCAGAAGAGGGTCCTCATCAGGGATTCACTGCCGGGCATTAAGGGGTTGAGCAGTATCGTCCTCACGCCGGGGGATGACGTCCCGGTCCACCATCACCACGATGCCTATGAGGTCTTCTACGTCCTCCGCGGGAGGCTTCTCTTTGCCGTCAATGCAGAAGATCTCCTTCTCAAGCAGGGGGAGTGCCTCGTCGTGGAGCCGGGGGAACCCCACTCCATCGACATTGTGCACGAGGAGAGCGAGCTCCTCTATTTCAAGATACCCGAAGCAGGCACGTAAGGCGTAAGGTTTAAGGAACTTTCCACCACAATCGCTGCCTCCATATTCCCACTGTGAAACAGAACCCTCCGGAAATAATCGTCTGTAACGGCCCGGACGACTTTGCACGCAAGGCGGCGCGGCGCTTCCTGGAGATAGGAGAAACCACTATCTCTGCAAAAGGAAGAGTCCATGTTGCCCTCTCCGGTGGGAAAACCCCGCCCGCACTCTTCCGGCTCCTTGCGACGGATAAATTCAGAAGGCGAATCGACTGGAGCAGGGTTCATGTTTTCTGGGGTGATGAGCGGTGCGTTCCGCCTGACGATATGAGAAGTAACTACCGGATGGCCTATGAGACCCTCATCAGTAAGGTTGAGATACCGGAGGGGAATATTCACCGCATCAAAGGGGAGAGGGGAGAAGAAGCGGCAGATGAGTATGAAGAAGAGATAAAGCGGGTTTTTCATATTGGAGAGGGAGCCTTTCCGGAGTTTGACCTCATGCTCCAAGGGCTGGGTGAAGACGGCCACACCGCGTCCCTTTTTCCAGGCACCGGGGCGGTAAGGGAAGAGCGGCGGATCGTCACCTCCGTCTCCCCGGAGACGGTAGAGACAACGCGGATTACCCTCACCCCCCCTATTCTCAACAGTGCCCTCAACGTGCTTTTCCTGGTGAGTGGAGGGAAGAAGGCGGCGGTTCTCAGAGAGGTCATCGAGGGGGAGTACCGGCCTGATCGCTTTCCGGCACAGATTGCTCGCCACTCGAAGGGGAGGGTACAATGGTATATGGACAGGGAGGCGGCAGCAATATTAATGCAGGGAAGTGGTGAACAGTAACCTTTTTCAAGCACCATTTTTAAGGCCTTCGCAGGGTGTTATAAAGCAGTTGATTTGGGATGAATCGTTGCCATTATCCCTGTAATCTCTCTTACATCTTTTGACTTCTCATTTTGATATGAAAGGCGTATAGTTACATCCTCTCATGGCAAGCACAATGGTTCGTAAGGCGCCTCCGCTATGGGAGGTCGCTATGATAAACGGATTGCCGTACGGTTGTCGATGAGGTCAGTGAGATGGGTCTTGGTAACATGAAGATGAGATCAGAAATCGGAGAATCACCGGGGATGCAGTCGATGGATACAGAGAAGCTCGATACGCTCTGTGTAAATACGCTCCGTACTCTCTCCATGGATGCCGTGCAGACCGCCCGATCAGGCCATCCGGGGACCCCCATGGCCATGGCGCCCGTCGTCTATTGCCTCTGGCAGCGCTTCTTGCGATTCGATCCGGAAGACCCCATCTGGCCGAACAGGGACCGCTTCGTCCTCTCCATCGGTCACGCCTCGATGTTGCTCTACTCCATCCTCCACCTCTGCGGCGTGAAGGCGGTGAACCCCGAGTACGAAACCCTCGGCGAGCTGTCGGTCACCCTCGACGACATCAAGAAGTTCCGTCAGCTCGACAGCAAGTGCCCCGGCCACCCGGAGTACCGGTGGACCTCCGGCATCGAGTCGACCACCGGCCCATTGGGGCAGGGTGTGGCCGTCAGTGTCGGCATGGCCATCGCCGGGAAGTGGACGGCCCGCTATTTCAACCGCCCCCGCTTTGAGATGTTCAATTACGACGTCTACGCTCTCTGCGGTGACGGCTGCATGATGGAGGGGGTCTCCTCCGAGGCCGCTTCACTGGCCGGTCACCTCAAGCTCTCCAACCTCTGCTGGATATATGACAACAACAGGATAACCATCGAAGGTCACACCGATTTGGCCTTTAGCGATGATGTGGCGACACGTTTTATCAGTTACGGCTGGAATGTGACGTGCGTGGGTGATGCCAACGACCTTGCAATGCTCGAGCGGGCATTCACGACCTTCAGGGAGAGCAGTGACAGGCCGACGCTCATCATCGTTGACAGCCACATCGCCTACGGTTCGCCCCACAAACAGGACACGAGCGCCGCGCACGGCGAGCCCCTGGGCGAGGAGGAGATCAGGCTGACGAAACGTAACTACGGCTGGCCGGAGGAGAGCGCCTTCTTTGTCCCCGATGGCGTCCGCGACCACTTCAAGGTGCTCATGGGGAGGCGTGGACATGACCGGCGGGAGGCGTGGATGGAGAGGTTCGAGGCGTACAAAAAGGAGCATCCCGATCTGGCCGACCACCTCTACAGGATGGAGCGCCGCCGGCTCCCCGATGGGTGGGAGAGGGACCTGTCTCTATTCCAACCTGACTCAAAGGGGGTGGCCGGACGGGAGGCCTCCGGGAAGGTACTCAATACCCTTGCCGGGAACGTACCGTGGCTGATCGGCGGCTCCGCGGACCTGGCCCCTTCGACAAAGACCCGCCTTACCTTCGAGAGGGCGGGAGACTTCACCTCAGGGAGCTACGGGGGCCGGAATCTGCACTTCGGCGTTCGGGAGCATGCGATGGGCTCAATCCTCAACGGCCTCTCCCACAGTAAGATACGGCCCTACGGGTCGGGGTTCCTCATCTTCAGCGACTACTCCCGGCCCGCCCTCCGGTTGAGCGCCTTAATGGAACTCCCGGTCATCTACATCTTTACCCACGATTCGATAGGTGTCGGTGAAGACGGCCCAACCCACCAGCCGGTCGAGCAGCTCGCCTCCCTGCGGGCGATACCGGGGCTCGTTACCTTGAGGCCGGCGGATGCCAATGAGGTGGTGGAGGCGTGGCGTCTGATTATGGAGCTCCGTCATGAGCCGGCGGCGCTCGTCCTCTCCCGTCAGCCGCTGCCGACCCTCGACCGTTCCAGATATGCCCCCGCCTCAGCCCTTGCGCGCGGGGCCTATATACTCGCCGACCCCGATGACGGCAACCCTGATGTTCTCCTCCTTGCGACCGGGAGCGAGGTGTGGCTCTGTGTTGAGGCGTATGAGCGGCTCAAGGGAGAGGGCATCAAAGCCCGTGTCGTGAGCATGCCCTCGTGGGAACTCTTCGAACAGCAGAGCCGGGAGTACCGGGACAGTGTCATCCCGCCGGAGGTCACTGCCCGTGTCTCCGTGGAACAGGCGTCAACTCTGGGATGGGGTCGTTATGTCGGATTGACCGGCACGAGCATAGGTATGAAGACATTCGGGGCTTCGGCGCCGCTCAAGGAGCTCCAGAAGAGGTTTGGATTTACCACCGAACATGTGGCCGCCGCGGCCAAAGAACAATTGAGAAAGGAGTAAGAGCAATGAATCCCTTACAAGAGTTACAGACCTACGGTCAATCCTTCTGGCTGGACTATATTCAGCGCGGTCTCATAACGAGCGGAGAGCTACAACGGCTGGTGAGAGAGGACGGATTGCGGGGCGTGACCTCGAATCCATCCATCTTCGAGAAGGCGATCAGCGGAAGCAATGATTATACCGATACCTTGCAGAGCCTCCGGCAAAAGGGTATGGGGACGGTTGCAATCTATGAGGAGTTGACGATCCGTGACATCCGGGACGCAGCAGACATCCTCCTCCCCGTCTATGACGAGTCGAAGGGGCGGGACGGCTTTGTCAGTCTGGAGGTTTCGCCCCACCTCGCCCATGAGACCCACCAGACGATTCATGATGCGAGGAGGCTCTGGGAGACCGTTGGACGGAAGAACCTGATGATAAAGGTACCGGGCACCCCCGAGGGGATCCCCGCCATCGAACAGCTCATCAGCGAGGGGATCAATGTCAACGTAACCCTCCTCTTTGCTCAGGAGGCATACGAGCGTGCCGCTATGGCCTATGTCGGGGGGCTGGAGAAGCGGGCGGCGGGGGGCGGCGATATAGGGACGGTAGCAAGCGTCGCCAGCTTCTTTGTCAGCCGCATCGATACGGCGATCGATACAATTGCCACAGCCCGCCTCGACAGCGATCCGGGCGGCGATGAGAGGGAACGGCTCCAGAGTGTCATCGGCAGGGTCGCCATTGCCAACGCCAAACTCGCCTACAGCCGGTATAAGGATATCATTCAGGGTGATCGTTGGGGCGCGTTGGCGGCGAAGGGGGCACAAACACAGCGAGTCCTCTGGGCGAGTACGAGCACGAAGAACCCGAACTACCGGGACGTCCTCTATATCGAGGAGCTCATCGGCCCCGACACGGTGAACACCATACCGCCGGCCACCATCGAGGCCTTTCGTGACCACGGGCAGCTCCGTGAGAGCCTCGAAGAGGATTGCGAAGGGGCGGAGACCGTCATGAAGAGCCTCGAACAACTGGGCATCTCAATGACCGAGGTAACCGATGCCCTCCTCAGTGACGGAGTACGACTCTTTGCCGAGGCCTTTGACAAGCTTTTAGGAACGATCGAAGAACAGTGTGGAGGGGCACGAGAGGCACAGGGATGACGGAAGGGAGGAGCGGAATGGAACTCGGTATGATCGGTCTGGGGAGGATGGGGGCGAATATCGTGCGCCGCCTGATGAGAGGCGGCCACCGGTGTGCCGTCTACGACCTCAACCCCGATAACATCCAGCAGCTTGCCAATGAGGGGGCAACCGGTGTCCATACCCTGGATGAGCTGGTGGATACCCTTGAAAGACCCCGCGCGGTCTGGGTCATGGTGCCGGCGGGGCGTCCGACGGAGGAGACGGTCAAGGCTCTTGCCGAACACCTGGAGCCGGGTGATATCATCATCGACGGCGGCAACTCCTACTATAAAGACGATGTGCGGCGTGCAAAGGAGTTGAAAGAAATGGGTCTCCACTATATCGACGTGGGAACGAGCGGCGGTATCTGGGGGGTAGAGCGGGGCTACTGTATGATGATCGGCGGGGAAGGGAAGGTCGTGAAGTCTCTCGATCCCATCTTCAAGACCCTCGCCCCTGGGGTTGGTGATATCCCTCGAACCCCTGGACGTGGGGGGCGAGAGGGACAGGGAGAGAAGGGGGGAACGGCAGAGGAGGGGTATCTCTACTGTGGACCGACCGGCGCGGGTCACTTCGTCAAGATGGTCCATAACGGCATCGAATACGGCCTGATGCAGGCCTATGCGGAGGGGTTCGGCATCTTGAGGCACGCCGACTCGGAGGAGCTGCCGGAAGGACACCGTTACGACCTGAATGTTGCCGATATTGCCGAGGTGTGGCGAAGGGGGAGCGTTGTCGGGTCATGGCTCCTCGATCTAACGGCCATGGCCCTCGCCGAGGACCCTGCGTTGTCAAACTATACAGGCTTCGTTCAAGATTCTGGTGAGGGCAGATGGACGATCATGGCCGCCATAGAGGAGGCGGTTCCCGCCAATGTTCTCTCGGCGGCGCTCTACAAGCGTTTCAGTTCACGGCAGGTGGAGTCGTACGCCGATAAACTGCTCTCTGCCATGCGGAAGAAGTTCGGCGGTCACGTTGAACGCCCGACGGGAGAGTAGTCGTTTTTCGCTTTACCCTTGAAAAGCCGTCTTGCCGTTAAAGATACTTTTGTCCTCGTCTTCTTTCTCTTTTTCCTCCATTTCGTCTGGAATATTGCTTCGCTGTTCAACCCGGAGGATGTTGAGCGGCGGCTTGCATGTGACGAATATCCGGCCCCTCTTGTCTATATCATCGTTATGGCCGTCGTTATAAGCTCCATTCCGAGCCTCCTCCTCGATATCGCCCCAAAACGGCCATTGGGCAGGCCCTGGCGACCGTTGTCATGACTATCGGGTACGCCATCATCGCGGTCCCGACCGGAATTGTCACGGCGGAGATCATCTCCGTGCGGGAGGAAAAGGTCTCCACCAAGGTATGTCCCGAGTGCCGCGCCAAACTCTAGCAATCATGGGAATTGTGCTTTACGACTCTAGGCTTGGATGGAGGAT
>JBHHXU010000017.1:0-12767 GCA_046757185.1 Thermodesulfobacteriota bacterium | reverse complement strand
GACAACCGCTTTGAGTTACAAAAATTAATGGAAGAGAAAATGTCGGTCCATCCGGGATTGCTGTTTACCTTCTCACAACCAATTGCAACCCGCGTGGATGAATTGCTCTCTGGCGTAAAAGCTCAACTTGCCATAAAGTTATTTGGTCCCGACCTGGATGTTTTGGCCGAAAAAGGCAAGGCTATTGAAGGTTTGGTACGCAATATCGAGGGTGCTCAGTCGGTGGAAATGGAACAAATCGCGGGCGAAGCGCAATTGGTAATCCGCCCTGACCGCGATAAACTAGCCCGTTATGGCATTCCCGTCGGGCAGGTAATGTCACTGGTGTCCGATGCGATTGGTGGGCAATCCTCCGGGCAGGTGATTCAGGGCAATGAACGCTATGATATTTACGTGCGCTTTGCTGAGCGATACAGAAATGACGCTTTTGCAATCGCCAATATTGTCTTGCAGGCTCCAAGCGGTGCATGGGTTCGTCTTGGTGATATTGCATCTGTATCCATTGAGGCTGGTCCGCCGCAAATTCGCCGTGATGATGTGCAAAGACGCGTGGTTATTCAGTCCAATGTGCAGGGGCGTGATATGGGAAGCTTTGTAGAAGAAATAAGCCTCCGTATCAAAGATGAGGTTAATTTACCACCTGGATACTCTGTAGTATTTGGTGGGCAGTTTGAGAACCAGCAGCGCGCACAGGCACGCTTGATGATTGTTGTGCCCCTGTCGCTGGGACTTATCTTCCTGCTGCTGTTCTTTGCTTTTGGCTCCGTGCGCCAGGCGGCACTTATCATGCTGAACGTACCGTTGGCCATGATCGGCGGAATCACGGCCCTATTCATATCCGGCCAGTATCTATCAGTACCGGGTTCTATCGGGTTTATTGCCCTTTTTGGTGTAGCCGTCCTGAATGGTGTGGTGATGGTAAATGCTATTAATTTACTGGTAGAAGGAGGCTCACAACATGACGAGGCAATATTCCACGGCGCGCTATCCCGCTTACGTCCGGTGCTTATGACAGCTTCCATTGCTGCCCTCGGCCTGGTTCCAATGTTACTGGCTACAGGTATCGGTTCAGAAGTACAGCGCCCACTGGCAACGGTAGTAGTCGGCGGATTATTCTCCTCAACATTGTTGACATTATTTGTTCTGCCAGTTCTTTACAGCAACTTTTCTCATAGGATCATTAAAGAAAACGTGCCAAGAGAGGATATCTGAAAAAGGTCTGAATTGTTCGGACCGTCCGCAACACATGGACGTGTCGCCCTTTTTAGAAGCGGCAGGAGCGCCGCCTAACCTTAAGGAGGTATACAATGAATATGAAACACTTGAAATTTCTATTAACCGTGATCCTCGGTATTGCTGTTATGGGGGTGTCCGGCTGTGCGGCGAACCGCACAATCTCGTTGGACAGTGGCACGGTATCGATTGAGCGCATGCCCGGCAAAGGCGTAAATTTCAACCGGGTATACGTGCATCAGGAGAACGACGAAATCGTGGTCTCCGGCAGGATAAAACGCCGGAGTACTTCTACCGTTACAGGCGGCGGCCATGTTGATATTGCCGTTATAAGTCCCGAAGGAGAGGTTTTAGAGCATGTCAGCACCATATATGTCCCTAGGGTTTTTTTGAGGAAGAGCCACAGGGGCTCGTACTTCGAGGTGCGCCTTTCAGTCGTTCCTCCTGACGGGAGTGTTGTAAGGGTTGCCTGGCACAAACTCCCACATCCTAAGAGCACCGACGATAGGGGGTTTGACTGCGGGGAGAATACTGCTGTACCAGGATAATTGAGGTGGTGACTTAACCGTAGCTTATCTTGAAGGGAAAGCGCGGGCGTTTAGAAACTTGCCTCAAACCTTAGCAGAGAGACAACTGTGTTATACAGGGCCGGCTTTGCTCGACTACCTTAATGCACAGAGGGTCTCTCCCTTCCCTGTGTCTGGATCATTTAACTATATTCAGACATAAAAACAAGATACAAGGTGAGATATAGATGGAAAGTACTCTCTACATAGAGGCAATGGACTGCGAGGAAGAAGCTAAGCTTATACGTGCTTCTCTCCACCACCTCAATGGACTGGAAAAGTATGAGATAAACATTATTTCCAAATCTGTCAAAGTCACTTGCGACCCTACTATCCTCCCGATTGAGAGTATTGTAAAGGCCATCGGCAGAACAGGCATGAAGGCTGTTCTTAAGAAGGGTGAGAAAGGAAGGGAAGGCGGTAAATGGTGGAGAGAGCCGAGGATCGTGACACTCTCCTTATGTGGAATCCTGATTCTAATTAGCCTTGTCTTTGAGCATCTATTTGGCCTTGCTCACTCAACAGCCCTCTTTCTTTACGGTACAGCGGTACTGGTAGGCGGCTATTATCCGGCGAAGATGGGGCTTCTTGCATTAAAGAACCTCTCTCCTAACATAAGAACCCTTATGGTGGCGGGCGCCGCTGGAGCTATAAGCCTGGGGCTCTGGGAGGAGGCCGCGCTCCTGGTACTCATCTACTCCCTGGGAGACGTCCTTGAGGCATATGCCGCTGACAGAGTACGGGGGGCCGTAAGGGCGCTCATGGGCCTAACCCCGAAGGAGGCTCTGGTAAGGAGAAATGAAAAGGAAATAGCCCTTCCCTTGGAAGAGGTAAAGGTCGGGGATACCATGATCATAAAACCAGGGGAGAGGCTGCCCCTCGACGGGGAGGTCATGTCGGGCACATCATCCGTTGACCAGTCTCCTGTAACAGGAGAGTCGATACCAGTGTCCAAAGAGCCCGGAGATGAAGTCTTTGCAGGGAGTATAAACCAGGCTGGCTCTATGGAGGTTAGGGTAACAAAACCCTTCAATGACACTACCCTTGGAAGGATTATCCACTACGTTGAGGAGGCTGAGGCGAGGAAGTCCCGCTACCAGAGGTTTGGGGACACCTTCGGGAAGTACTATACTCCCTCCATGTTCGGCTTCGCGATTCTGATAATGGTCATCCCAGGTGGCCTTTTCGGCAACTGGGCGGAGTGGTTCTACCGGGGACTCGTTGTCCTTGTGGTCTCCTGCTCCTGCGGCATAGCTCTCTCCATACCAGTCTCGGTGGTAGCCACCATCGCCAATGCTGCAAGGCATGGGATCCTTATAAAAGGAGGTGCCCACATAGAAGCGGCAAGCCGTATACGGGCCATGGCCTTTGATAAAACAGGATCTCTTACCCTCGGAAAACCTGTTGTGACAGACATCGTCTCCTTTGGCGCGAAGACAGAAGAAGAGATCCTATCTCTTGCTTCCTCCATAGAGAGCCGCTCTGAACATGTCCTTGCAGACGCAATTTTAGAGAGGGCGGGAGAAGAGAGGGTTGCCGTACAGGATGTAGGGGGGTTTGAAGCCGTTCCGGGGCTGGGTGCAAGGGCGGTGATAGGCGGAAGGCCCTACGGTTTAGGGAGTTCGGCTCTGTGTAGCGCAGACAGTATTTCGTCCGATGCGAGGGAGAGGATCGAAAAACTCGAAGGAGAAGGAAAGACTCTGATCCTATTGACAGAAGAGGACGACTTGATTGGAGCTATAGCGGTAAGGGATGAGATAAGACCGGAGGCCAGAGACACCGTGGTAAGCCTTAAGAGCCTCGGTGTAACCAACCTTACTATGCTTACAGGTGATAATGAGAAGGTTGCAAGAGTAATGTCTGAGAAGTCAGGCACCGACGAGTACATGGCCCGGCTTATGCCGGAGGACAAGGTGAAAGCGATAGTAGGTCTCAAAGGAAAGTACGGGGATGTCGCCATGGTGGGCGACGGCGTAAACGATGCGCCCGCCATGGTCGCCTCGGATCTTGGGATAGCCATGGGAGCAGCGGGAACCGATGTTGCCATAGAGACTGGGGATATAGTACTTATGTCCGACGACCTCTCGAAGATACCCTACCTGATAGGGCTCGGTAGGAGGACGGTCAGGAATATGAGATTCTCCACCAAGTCAAGGGGAAACTAGTTCCCGTAACTGCCCCTTTCCCAGCTCACACACGGTGACATTCCCTATCTCTTCGACGAGAACGAACCTTATCTTCTCCCCGATAACCTTCTTGTCAAGTTCCATGCTCTTCAGGAGTATGTCAAAGGGGACATGGGGCGGCTCGGTGGGGAGACCCGCCCTCGATAGAAGCATCTTAATCCTCTTCTTCGTGTCTTCATGGCACAGCCCCATCTTCAGCGAGAGATCTGCCGCAAAGACCATCCCCATGGCGACCGCCTCACCATGTCGATACTCCCCGTAACCGGAGGTTGCCTCTATGGCGTGTCCAAGGGTATGACCGAAATTCAGTATCGACCTGACTCCCCCCTCTCTCTCATCGGCAGCAACCACATCGGCCTTTATCTCGCAGGAGTGCCTGACGGCATGAAGAAGATTGTCACCGAGCCCCACCACCTCCTCGCACTGCTCCTCCAGAAAGGCGAAGAAGGTCTCATCCCGGATGATCCCGTATTTGATGACCTCAGCCATGCCTGCCCTTATCTCCCGTTTATCAAGGCTCCTCAGAAGATCGATATCGATAATCACCCCCTTTGGCTGGTAGAAGGCGCCTATCAGATTTTTCCCCTCCGGGTGGTTGACGGCCGTCTTCCCCCCTACCGAGCTGTCCACCTGGGCAAGGAGCGTGGTGGGGATCTGAACATAGGGGAGCCCTCTGAGAAAGGTGGCCGCAACAAAGCCTGCTATATCCCCCACGACTCCTCCACCCAGGGCAACAATGGGTGAACCCCTTTCAAAGCGGTGCGCAACCAGTTCGTCGTAGATGGTTGAGGCAACATCCAGTGTCTTGTACTCCTCGCCATCGGGTATCTCAATCGGAACCGGCTCGAAGCCGGCCTCCTTCAGGCTTGCCAGAACAGCTTCGCCATACAGTCCCCCGACAACAGGATTGGTTACCATCGCCACCTTCCCGGCGTGGCCGAGCTTTCTCATCCTCTCACCGACCTTCCTGCTTTCACCGCTCCCGATGAAGATCGGATAGCTCCGCTCCCCCAGATGGACGGTCACCTCTTCACAAGCCGTCCCACCTCGATCCACCATCACTCTTATCTCCCTGACAAGATCGTCAATACTCCTGCCGGTCGTGTCTATGACTTTATCGGCCTTTGCATAGAACGGTTTTCGTTTCTCCAGCAGATATGCTATTGTCTCCCTCCCCGCGTTGGTCTCAGAGAGCAAGGGTCTCCCTCGGCCGGCGCCGAGCCTCTTCTTTATCGCCTCAACGGTAGCGGTGAGGCAGATAATCGTACCGCTTCTCTTTAGATTCCTCAGGTTCTCTTCACTGATGAGAGCGCCCCCTCCGGTAGCGATAACGAGGCCAACCCTTGATGACACCTCCCGTATCACCTCCCGCTCACGCTCCCTGAACCACTCCTCTCCATGGCGTGTAAATATCTCGTGAATGGGAATTCCCACCCTCTCAACAATCACTGTATCGGTATCGATAAAATCGATCCCCAGCTCCCTCGCCAGAGCCCTCCCGACGGAGCTTTTTCCACTCCCCATAAAACCTGTAAGGATTATATTCCGCATAGGGCACGATGTGTGACGACGAGGATGATGAATCGCTTTGAGGCGGTTTGAAACGTTACCCCTGCTCGGAAAATCTCTTGTCGAGGTAGCGTAAGTACCCCCTGTAGCTCCTCTTCACCTCCTTCAGGGAGTCACCCCCGAATTTCTCCATGAAGGCACGGGCCAGTTCGAAGGCAACTACCGACTCCCCTATTACCGCCGCAGCCGGTACAGCACATATATCGGAACGTTCGACGCTGGCCTTGAATGCCCTCTTGCTCACCATATCGACAGATCTCAGCGGCTTGTAGAGGGTTGGTATGGGTTTCATGACCGCACGAACGACGATGGCCTCTCCGTTGCTCATACCCCCCTCGATACCACCGGCATTATTGCTCTCCCTGTAGTATCCGTAATCGAGAGGCCAGTATCGCCGGGCCGTCCACTTCCTCTGACGACCTCCACCCGCCTTGAGGCGTTTGTAGAGTATCTCGTCATGGACAAGGGAACCGGGGAGTGAGGATGCGTTAAACCCGATGCCGACCTCCACCCCCTTTATTGCCTGTATGCTCATGAGTGCGCATGCAAGCCTGCCGTCGAGCTTTCTATCCCACTGGACATAACTCCCCAGCCCGGGGGGAACACCCAACGCAACGACCTTAAAGATACCGCCAAGGCTGTCCCCCTCCCTCTTCGCCCTGTCGATCCTCCTCTTCATCCTATCGCCGACAACCACTTCCGGGCATCTCACCTCAGAGAGCTCCGCCTTTTCAAAGATGGAAGTGAAATCCTCCTGCCGCACACCCTTAACCCTGTCCCTCGGAATACCGCACCCCCCTATCTCCTCCACCCAGCTCACCACCTCTATGCCACACTCCCCCAGGAGACGCTTGCATACCGCGCCGACGGCAACCCTCGCGGCGGTCTCCCGCGCACTTGAACGCTCCAGGACATTCCTCACATCGTCATGGTCATACTTCAACGCACCGGAGAGGTCGGCATGTCCCGGCCTCGGCCTCGTTACTTTTGAGGAAGCGCCCCTCTTTACCTTACGGTCAACGGACATCACCTCCCGCCAGTTCTCCCAGTCGAGATTCTCGATAGAGAGCGCAATGGGTGAACCGAGCGTCTTCCCGCTCCTGACGCCCGATAGTATTATTGCCCTGTCCCGCTCTATCCTCATCCTCCCGCCGCGGCCATACCCCCCCGGTCTCCTCTTCAACTCCGTGTTTATATACCCTTCCGACAGTGTGATGCCTGAGGGGATCCCCTCAAGGATAGCTACCAGCGCCTTTCCGTGTGACTCCCCCGATGTTAGATACCGCAACATAGGCTCTCCAAAAAAAAAGCACCCCGAAGGGTGCATGGTTATAGCGTATACACCTCCATCAACTATTCCGTGTATCCTTGATAATAGACGGCGTAATAAATATGAGCAGTTCCGTCTGGGTATCGGAAACGGATTTACTTTTAAAGAGCCAGCCGAGAATCGGTATGCTCTTGAGGTACGGTATTCCTCTGTCCGTATCAGACTTATCAGAGACGACTATTCCTCCAATGACCGTCGTTTCACCATCCTTAACGAGCACCTCCGTGGACGCCTCCTTCTTGTTGATACTGGGGGCGCCTGAAGCGGTCCTGAAGGAGCCTATCGAGTTCCTGCTCGCTTTTATCTTCATCAGCACACTCCCGTCAGGAGTAATATGGGGGGTAACCGTAAGGCTTAGGTTCGCATCGACAAACTCGGTGGCGGTACCCGTTGCCGAGGTGGTTTCGAAAGGTATCGACTCACCCTGCTCTATCTTTGCCTCGCTGTTGTCGAGGGTGGTGATTCGCGGCCTCGATATGGTCTTAGTCAGTCCCGCCTGCTCCCCCGCGGTGAGGCGGAGATCGAGGAGAAGGGGGTTGGTGCCCACCAGTTTGCCAACTACGAATCCGAGACCGCCGAGGGCGCCGGCGGTGCCGGTTGCGGGAAGGTTCACCGCATAGTTCGATGCTCCTGAAGTCCTCGTGAAAGAAGTCGTATCACCTGAGCTGCTTCCCGATGTTCCACCACCACTCCCCGGCACCGGCGGCCCCTGACCAGCTGTATCCGTACCCTCTGATGCGTGACTTCCGAACACCGATGTGGTCCTGGTATTAGTGCTGGTGCCGGCGGTCGTCTGGTAATCGACGCCCCACTGAACTCCAAGGTCCCTGGCAAAGGTGCTCTGTGCCTCAACAATCCTCGTCTCTATGAGAACCTGCGGCGTCGGGAGGTCAAGCTTTTTCACCAGCTTAACAGACTCTTTCAGTGTGGCTTTTACGTCCCTTACAATAAGGGTATTCGTCCTCTTCTCCGTGCTAACCGTTCCCCTATCACTCAGAACATTTTTAATATGCGTCTCAAGATCACTGGCCTTGGCATAATTGACGGGGATAAGCTTGATATCCAGGTCTTCCAGCTTTTCTTTCGCCTTCTTTGAGGCAAGGCGTCCCTCCTCCTCCCTCTTTATCTTTGGAAGGGGAGCAACCATGACAACATTCCCCTCCTGTATCTTGCCGAGCCCCTTCGTCCTGAGAATGATGTCGAATGCCTGATCCCACGGGACATCAATGAGCCGAAGCGACACCTTCCCTCTCACATCATCACCGGAGATGATATTGAGGTTACTCACCTCGGCAATGAGCCGCAGCACATTGTTGATATCGGCATCGGTAAGGTCAAGAGAGATATGCCGTCCTCCGTACCTGCCGGCAACAGTCCCCTCCGCACCAGTCTGCGGTACTGCCCCACTCTTGGCAACATGCCGCTCCTCCACCTTCGGCACGGGGAAGTCTACATAGATGGCATTACCCTTTTGAGAGAGACCGTAGAGAGATGGCCCCTTCAACTTTACGAGGACCCTGACGACACTGTCCGGCGCCTCGGAGGCCTGAAAAGAGCTTATAGTGGCGACAGGGGTCTTTAATTCAGAGGCGTCCAGTATCCTTGAGAGATTATCAGAAATAGCGGCATCATCGAGGTCCAGGGCAATAACGGTTGCATCCTCCGATTTTGACACCTTATAGTGGGCTAACTCCGATGTTACAATCTTGAGACGCGCCTTTTCACCCACCCTGCTGAAATCGATCGACTCAACCTGAATCCTCCTCTCAGGCTCCGCCTGAGCAACCTGTACCAGAGGGGCACTCTCAGGCTCAATGGATTCAGGTTCACTCACTACCGGTTCAATCGGCTCAGGCTCAATCGATTCCACCTCTTCTTCAACAGGAGCCAACGCCACCTCCGGCACATCAGGCATGACCTCCTGAGTCGCCTCTTCCTCATGACTCACCTCGCCGAATGTTACCTTGAGGGCATTATCCACCTTATCGATTGAGTGGGGAGGTACGTTTTCACCGGAAAAGTCGATGACGATTCTGCTCTTATCGGGATGGTCACCTATGCGTACCCTCTTGACAAAGGCATCACTCACGTCAATCGATCTCTCGTGGAGAACATTCTGAGCCCCCCATATGTCAATTACGAGCCTTGCCGGTGAATCGAGACCAAAGGAGTTATAACTGCTCGGCGGTCCGTTCCCTACAATCCTGACGATGGATTCGTTCTCCCCCCCTGTTGTCTCAATCCGTACTATTTTATCACCCTTCCCCGATACGACGGGAGGAGTCTCCATCTTAACATCCGTCAGAACCTCTTCAGCAACCGCCATCTCCTCTGCCAATGCTTCACTGACCTCCTCCTCCAAATCCATCGGCTCCACCAGATCCACCTGATACTCCTCCTCTATCTCTTCTGGCGCCGCAAACCCCGAAACATAGATATTCTTTCTCAATGCCACCATGATACTATCATCGCCAACCTTTATATCGTGCTCAATCCCATCACTCAGTCCCACCTCAATCCTGCCTATCTTCTTCTCACCTTCACCATAAGTGGAAGTGGCAATCTCCGAGATATAATCGTTGTTCACGATGATGGGTTTATCAACCTTATCGAGGCTGACGCCGGGCATATCAATGAGGAGCCGTGGAGGATCCGCAAGCCTGAATGCAGTATATTTGATCTTACCTGATGCCTCTATGAGAATGGAGTCCCCCTCTCCCACAACTCCGATCGACTCAACCAGAATAACATCCGCTTCAGCCGTCGTCTCCTGTTGCAACGTTTCCTGCAATGCAACCTTTCGTGGACCGCACCCGGCCAGGAGAACGACCAGGAATAAGACATAGAGTAAGCGGAGCGTAGGGGAGGCATGCCACCCCCTGCTCATCCTATCGTTAATCCCTCTTCTTATGTTCATTGCGCCTCACCCCTCTCCTTAGATGACGGTAGTTTGATCTCCAACTTCTCTGTTACCATTCTCCCGGTATGGTCCTTATACCTCTCAACTATCAGGATACTGTTCCGCTTTACCCGCGCCACCCTGCCGTTCCTGTTTCCGATCAAATCGCCCCGTTTCACCACAAACCCCTTGCCGTCAGGGGCTTCGACCATCCCCACAGGGGGATCTATCCCCCATATAACTGCGACGAGTTTGAACTGGCCGACCTGATATCTCTGCAAAGGCGTCGCAGGCTTGGCGATCTTTTTAATTCCGGCAACCGTAAAAGGTTTAAAGGGATTTCTCTCTATTTTCCCAATGGGCAAAGCAACTTGTGTCTTTTTAACATCCACTTCTTTTACTACTGCCACAGGTTTCTTTACACGTTTAGGCGCCCTCTTCTTCGTTACGGCCGCAGGCTGCGATGGCTCCTCACCCTTACATGCCGTCAAGAGGAACGGTACCGTCAAAAGAAGGAGGCAATATTTTACCATTCTCTTCATCCCCTCTTTTTCTTCCCCCGTCTTCCCTTTGTCTCGCCTTCCGGAATAAACCTGAAGGTCGTCGCCATAAAATCGGCTCTCAGGACAACACTTCCCCCTTTATCCTGTTTCGATACAATACTCAGGTTATCGATATTAACGATCCTCGACATGGTCCCCACCTTCTGACAGAAGGTGTAGAAACTCTTAAACTCGGCATTGACCTTCATACTGACCGGCACCTCTGCATAAAAACCCTTTGCCCTTTCACCAGACGGCTTAAAGACTAGTATCTCGAGTCCCGACTCCTTTCCCGCCCTCGAGATGTTATCGATGAGGCTCGGTATCTCCTTCTCGTTGGGAAGCTGAGTGAGCGCCTTGCGGAGCTTGGCCTCCAGTTCTTCCTTTGTCTTTCTATACATCGGGAGTTTCCTATTGATATCCCTCAGACTCACAACCCTCTTCTGGACATCCTCAAGCTTGGTTAGCCGGGTAGCAATCTCCGCGTTCTTGGGGCTGAAGACAAAGAAATAGTAGAGGACGATAAAAAGGACATGAACAGCCGCAAGGATGAGGATCCTCCTGGAAAGAGGCATCTTCATTATTACATTCAGTTTCAGGTCAATGGCCATGTCTATGCCTTCTTCCTGCTCTTAACGAGCCTGATGGTGAACGCAAACATCTCAACACCACCCCTCTTTGCTTTCTTTAGGATATCCAGCTCCACCCTGCCCAGTTCAGGGAACTTTTCAAGCCCCCTCATAAAGTCCGCAACCACCTCTTCGGTTGCGGCAAAACCGGCAATGCTTATCCCGCCCTTCGTCTCCTTGAGGCTCTCTATCCACGCCTTCTTCGGGATTGCCTGACTGACCTGTTGAAAGAGCTTTACCGGCCCTTTCCTCTTTGACTCAAGCTGCTCAACCTTTGCGAGCTTCTCCATAACGAGCTTCTGCTGCTTCTTAATCTTAGCGAGCTCCCCTACCTTCTTCCTCAGTTGCCTGACCTCCCCCTCCTTTTTGCTGATGTCTGCATTGATTTCCGACAACCTGTTCGATCTATTCCAGTAGACGCCGCCGAATATGATAAAGAGGAGGAGGAGAGAGAGTCCTGCAACCGACAACTGCTGTCTTATGGTCTCTTTCTTTCTGGCCGCCCTTACCGGGAGGAGGTTAATCCTTATCATTTATCACCTACCTGCCTCATAGCCAGTCCCAGCCCAACCGCAAAGTAGGGCGCCATCTCCCTGAGATAGTCGGGATCAAAGTTCTTCTCATTACAGACAATGTTCTGAAATGGATTGATCATCTCTACCGGTATTGCAGTACGCTCTTCAATCGTCTCCGGAAGGCCTTTCGCCCTCGAAGCGCCGCCGCTGAGAAATATCTTGTTTACATAGATACCGGTGCTGCCACCGAGAAAAAACTCTATTGACCTCTTTATCTCGACGGCGAGTTTTTCGGCAAGCCTCTGCATGATGGGTTCTACCAACGCCGCATCGGTACCCTCCACTGCCTGCCCGAGCTTCACCGCTTCGGCATCCTTGAAGCTTATATTGAGCTCCTTCTGTATCTCCTCGGCGAATTGATTGCCGCCCATAGGAATGGCGCGGGTAAAAACGGTAACCCCTCCGACGAGTATGCTCAGGACGGTAATACTCGCGCCGACGTTTACTATAGCGACATTCTCATTCGGTTCTAAAGTGTAATTTATCTCCAGCATATTCTCAAGGGCGAAGGAGTCCACATCAACCACCGCCGGTTCAAGACCCGCATCCTTGATCACATTGACATAATCATTGATAACATCCTTCTTTACCGCAACGAGCATAACATCCATCTGGCCGCTCGTCTCCGTCTCCACGCCAAGTATCTGAAAATCGATGTTTACATCGGCCACCGGGAACGGTATGTACTGCTCCGCCTCCCACTGGATGCTCTCAGCAAGATCCTCCTCTGACATTACAGGAAGAGATACCTTCTTTATGATAACGGAGTGGCCGGTAAGCGCAGATGCCACGGACTTCACCGCACCCCCGTGCTCCTTCACAAGCCCCCTGATCGTGTCGGCGACCGTCATGGAGTCGATGATAGAACCATCGACAATAGCTTCGGGAGGGAGGTAGGCAATGCCGAGCTTTACCAACTGCCACCCCTGCTTCCCGCTATTGAGCTGAACAAGCTTAATTGAGTTGGAGCCCAGATCCAATCCCAAGAGTTCCTTTCGTTTAAAGAGCCCCATACGCTTTAGCCCCTCCAGGGAAGGTTTCCCTCCCTTTTAACCCTATTTGTTGTATAAATACAAGACATTTAAGTATTGTGGAAAACCAGTATACTCCGGGCAGGATTGCCTGGCTCTCGATAGCAGTACCGTACCGCCTGACATCCTCGCCTCTTTCTATCGCATGCGCCATCTTCCATTAAAATCTCTCTGTCAAAGAAATACTACAAAATGTTTCCAGGCTCC
>JBHHXU010000016.1:0-12968 GCA_046757185.1 Thermodesulfobacteriota bacterium | reverse complement strand
AATATCTCACCCTCCACCTCTTCTGGCAGGAGGTAGTAGGCCGAGCCCATGAAACCGAAGATGAGCCAGACCACCAGCAGGTTGATATGGATCATCCTGGCAATGTTGAAGGGTATCGCCGGGAACAGGAGGTCGGGCCAGACATACTGGGCGCCGACTATCAGGCCGAAGAGGATCTGTCCGGCAAAGAGAAGCATCGCCGCAATGAAGTAGGGATAGGCGACACGCTGTGATTCGTACTGATACTGCATAGTTTTCCTCCTTTGATATGTTAAGCAATTACTATTCGTCAGTAATGAGGCGGCCTTTACCCCTCTTTATTGGGTGGCCAGTTCTCCGTGTCTATCTCCCCCATCCACTTGAAGAACTCGATCAGCCCCTCGATATCCTTCTCGGAGAGGTCGAACTGGGGCATCTTTCTCGTGGCCCCCCACCCCTGAACAGCCGCCGTTTCAAGCACCGTCCGTACGAAGGCCTCGCCCCGTCTCTCGATGACATTCGCCAGTTCCGGCGCGTAGTAGGCCCCCTCACCGAGGAGTGAGTGGCAGTCTATGCACGCATGCCTCTCCCAGACCACCTTGCCCCACTCCACCTCTTCGGTGATCTTTTCAGGGTGCGTCCTCTCCTTGAGGACCGTACCGGAGAGGGAGTTGTAGGTCAGAACCAGAAAGATAACAACAAACACCGCGGGTCCGCCGATGAATATGTTTCTCGCTGAAGACTTCGTCATACTGTTCCTCCTTGTATACTGGATTCGTATATTTGACAGCTTCCTATTTCATAGCATCACGATTCACAGAGTAATATGATAAATATCAGGAAGAGCAAAAAAACCGGTTTTGGTCTCTCTTTGTCTTTATCTTTGTTTCGTTGTAGGTGTAGTCATTAACCTACCAGACCAAGAAAATTTGTTTATAGTAGATGTAACAATCTACTATAGCACTTACCACCACCAACAGATGAGCCCCAAGACATTTGCCAAGGGGCTTTTTGTTATGAGCTTGTCAAGGGAAAGGTTGAGATAAATAAATAGATACTCTAACCTTCCCTTAATCTTCGAACTGTATGATGGGTATCAAGATAATTCTTCGGATTACCAGTAAAGGACATAAACAGACAATATAAGGAGGTAAGCACTATGACTGGCAACTGGATATAGAAGTGCCTTCAGGATGTGCAAATAGTAGCCTATGGTATCTTTATGGTTGCATTTGTTGCTATTCTTGCAATTGCCGTTTGATGTAAAGAACAGGCATTTAAAAGCCCCTTGGCCTATAGCCGAGGGGCTTTTTGTGTTAAGAGACTTGATTGTTGACCTCTCCATACATCGTGTACGGGTCACACCTCATCCTGAGAGCAAAATCCTTTTTGAACAAGACAGTCGTTCAGAAATATAGGATCCTCCACCGTCTCAATAACATCACAAAGCCCCTCCTTGCAAGTATTTGAGAGAGCTTGCCGGAAATGAAACCGGCATATCCTTGGCCCAAGTATTTTTTTCTAGGGGCCACGGACATCCCGTAACCCCTTGTTTTTATTTGGTGGGCCGCACAGGGCTCGAACCTGTGACCCGCTGATTAAGAGTCAGCTGCTCTTCCAACTGAGCTAGCGGCCCAAAGCTAATCGACTATCGGCAATTGAGTATTGATTTAGAAGACTTTCCAATCTTCAATTCATTTTGTCTGGCGCGCCTGGAGGGATTCGAACCCCCGACCCTCGGAATCGGAATCCGATGCTCTATCCAGCTGAGCTACAGGCGCAAGCGCGCCCGGGAGGATTCGAACCCCCGACTCTCTGGTTCGAAGCCAGATGCTCTGTCCAACTGAGCTACGGGCGCACAGTGTCACGGATTAAAAAAGTATCCACTCCACAACCATCGATCGGGGCGTTATATTACCTCCCGCTCCATTCAAATGGGGTGGACGAGGGGATTCGAACCCCCGGCCCTCGGAACCACAATCCGATGCTCTAACCAACTGAGCTACGCCCACCATAAACTGATTGACTATTTAGAATTGAATATTGAGTTATAGGATTTTTTCAACTTTCAATTCATTTTGTCTGGCGCGCCTGGGAGGATTCGAACCCCCGACCCACTGCTTAGAAGGCAGTTGCTCTATCCTGCTGAGCTACAGGCGCATCTGGTCGGGGCGAGAGGATTTGAACCTCCGACTCCCTGCTCCCAAAGCAGGTGCGCTACCAGGCTGCGCTACGCCCCGCAAGGGGTTTTTTCTAACACAGCAACCGGTTTTTTTCAAGGGCTTTGTTTTTTTACAGAATCCTCCGCGTTACCCCTCTCCACTACCTTCTCTTAGCCGCCTCCACCGTATTGTAGAGAAGCATGGCAATCGTCATCGGTCCAACCCCCCCCGGCACCGGCGTTATATAGGATGCCCTCTCGGATGCCCCCTCAAATTCCACATCACCGAGGAGTGCGCCCTCTGCCGTTCTGTTAATACCCACGTCGATGACCACCGCACCTTTCTTGATCCACTCCCCCCGCACCATCTCCGCTCTCCCCACGGCGGCAACGACAATATCGGCGCTCCCGATCTTCCCCTTAAGATTCACCGTCTTCGAATGACATATGGTAACCGTGGCGTGCCTCTGAAGGAGCATGAGTGCGACCGGCTTGCCGACAATATTGCTCCTCCCCACGATAACCGCCTCCCTGCCGGCGATTTCAATACCCGTCGATTCCAGGAGCCTCATGATACCGAGGGGGGTGCAGGGGTGAACGACAGCCTCCCCGATGAGCAGCTTTCCTACGTTATAGGGGTGAAAACCGTCTACATCCTTTGACGGATCGATGGCCTCCGTTATTGTCTCCTCATCAAGGTGTGAAGGGAGGGGGAGCTGGACGAGGATACCGTGAACCTTCTCATCACCGTTGAGCTCCGCTATGAGTGCAAGGATATCATCCTGTGTGGTCTCACCCGGCAATCTGTGCTGAAAGGAGGCCACCCCTACCTCTTCGCAGGCCCTCCCCTTCGACCTCACATATATCTGTGAGGCGGGGTCATCGCCGACCAGGACAACGGCAAGGCCGGGCGTCACTCCCCGCTGCCCGAGCCCTGCGACCTCCTCTTTTAATCCCGCCTTTATTTCTTTGGCAAGGGCCTTACCATCAAGTATATGAGACATAGCACAACTCGCATCAGCCGCACCGCTTGTTAACGGAAGTCCGTTCTATCTGAAACCAATCCCGGAATTTCGGAATGAGTTCTTGATGGGCCGAGAGATGGTCGAACGTCAAGTGAACCAAAATGGTTCTTCCTGAATTCTGCGTTTTATTATACGTTAATCACCACTCCTTTGCAAAAGATTTCACCGTTAACAACTACTACGAGGGAAGAACTCCGTGGCGCCAACAAACAGAGGTCAATAAGCTTGCATTTTATTTCCGCTTGTGATAGAGATGAGCTAAATTGCACGTATATGAGAGAAAATCCCCTGTTTACAGATGTCTTGCATGTTAATCCAACCCTGCTTCTATTACCTGACAGGGCGTGCCGAGATGTTATAGCCACTTTTATTTAACTGAGAGGTCAAAATGATTATTCAGTGTGATGAGTGTAAGACGAGGTTCCGCCTTGACGACTCGAAGGTCACGGGAAGAGGGGTAAGAGTAAAGTGTACCAAGTGTCAGAACCTCTTTGTCGTTACCCCTCCAGAGACCGAGGAGGAGCCGGATCAGCGGGCTGAAGAGACCTTTGAACCCTCCTTTGCCGGGGAAACTCCCCCCGGCGAGAAAGAGGTGGGAGAGGGTGACCTCGGAGGTGAAGCAAAAGAGGCCGAAGAGGGTATCGCCCCCCCCTTCGACACGGAGGCTCAGCCACCTGAAGAGGAGAAAGGAGAAGAACCCACCTGGGAGGATGCCTTCGGTGAAGCCGGCACTTCTGAGGGAGAGGAAAAGGAAGAGGGGCCCTCGTGGGAGGGTGACTTCGGAGTTGAGGAAGGCCCGGAGGGTGAAGGAGGATTCGACTTTGGAGGCGGGACAGCGGATGCCGACGAGGGAGTTGAAGGCGGTGAGGAAAAGAGTTTCGGTGAAGGGGAAGAGCCGTCTGAATGGGGAATAGGGCCAATGCCAGAGGAAACCTCCTCTGAGAAGGGGGGAGGCGAAGGTGAGGCAGGGGAACCTGGCCTTGCGGAGCCCACTGCTGAGGAGGAGTTCACCTTTGCAACCGAGGAGAGTACTGAGCCCCCCTCTCCCGGGGAAGAGGAGAGTGGCTTCGGCTTTACACCCGAACAGGAGAAGGAAGGGGTGGAGTACGGTGAAACGACGGAGGCAGAGGGTGGAGAGATTGCCGCCTCACCGGTCGAAACCGTAACAGAGGAGCTCCCACAGCCGCCTCAGGTAGAGGAGGAAAGGGAAGGAGCCCCCTCTGAGGAGTTTATCGTTGAAGAAGAGGAGGAAGAGGTTCGTGCTGAAACGGCGGAAGGCACAGCCGCCCGGGGGAGCAAAACAAAGATACTGCTCCTCATCTTCTTAATCGTCATTGGCGCCGCATTCTACTTTACCGGCGGGGTAGACAAGATAACCGGCCTCATCGGTTCTAAAGAGGGTGCGGTACAACAGAAGCCGCTCGATATTGTCAAGCTAAAGTCCTACCCCCTTGAGAATCCCAACCTGGGCGGCATCTTCATCATTGAGGGGAGAATACTGAGCCTTTCCGACAAGCCGGTTCCCGTAAAGGGGATCAAGGGGGTGCTCTTCAATAAAGAGGGGCGTCAGGTCGCCGCAAAGGTCGTGTCACCGGGAAGGGTCGTATCAGCCAAGACACTCACCTCCATCTCCAAGGCCGACCTGGAAAAACGTTTCAGGGGTAAGACAAGCGCTCAAATCCCATCAAAGGGATCGGTGCCTTTCATGATTGTCTTCCAGAAAGATATAAAAGGACTTGATGAATACACGGTAGAGATACTCAGGTAGGATTTTTACATCGACCAGGTGGATGGTGCCGCTATATACGTTATACGTTCTAGCAGGTAGGGGGACAGGGTGGCATTGATCCGGCAGGTTTCTTACTTTTTCTTATCGTGAAGGAGGTCCGGTTCATCCTCCGCCGTCGCCTTCTTAAAGCTCTTCAGGGCCTTGCCGAGCCCCTCGCCAACCTGG
The DNA here is from genome assembly GCA_046757185.1 of Thermodesulfobacteriota bacterium. Classification (GTDB taxonomy): domain Bacteria; phylum Desulfobacterota; class GWC2-55-46; order S146-70; family JAUXIU01; genus JBHHTR01. The sequence continues at coordinate 7,849 of JBHHXU010000016.1, read as the reverse complement.
GGCAACTTCCCGACACCAAAGATAATTATTATCACAACCAGAATTAATATTAATTCTGTAGCTCCAAGCCCAAACATGTTACCATTACCTCCTGTACTCTCCTGCTCCATTCTTGCAGATTGATAGGGGTATGTCAACAGGATATTTTCAATACACAGATACAGGTAGCGGACACCTTCCTCCCTTCCTGATAGTGTCACTCGCTGCGCACCTCGCCGTTATACTGCTCATGACCGTCTCCCTGCCTTACGAGAAGAGGTTGCAAAGGCTTATTCCCGTGGAGATCATTGAGCTGCCGCCGGCACCACAGGGGGTGGCGGCGCCTCCCGAAAAGATAGAGCGGTATGCGCAGCGATCACAACGGGTGGAGCGGGAGACGATACCGTCCGGAAAGATCGCACCGGTTCCCCCCGCTGTTGTAAAAACTCCGGCCGTCATCGTCGGCAGGAAAGGTCCCCATGGGAAACATCCACCCTCTAAAAAAACGGGAGCCGGTAAAAAAGCGACACATGATGAGCCCGGTACAGGGATAACCGTTCCCGCTCAGGAGGGGAAGAAAAACCGTACCGCCCCTCTTGCGCAGGGAGGAAAACCGCTTGCCCTCTATCCGTCGCGGGAGCGGCTCGCAGCGCTATCAGAGGATTATGAGAAGACGGCGCCCAAGGCAGAAAAGGGGAAGGTACTTGCCCTCAATACCACCGAGCACCGGTACTGGTACTATATGGACGGGATCAAGCGGAAGATCGAACTCCAGTGGGACTACCCTGACGTCGCCGTCAGGAAGGGACAGCAGGGAAAGCTTCTCATCACCTTTTCTCTCAAGAGGGATGGCGCCATCGAAACCGTGAAGCTGATAAAGGGTTCCGGCTATCCCATACTGGATAACGCCGCACTCACCGCGGTGAAGCTTGCCGCCCCCTTTCACCCCTTTCCGGAGGGGTTTGAAATCAAAAACGTCACGATCCAGGCCAGCTTTGAGTATCTGCTCCACACCTTGAGGGGGGAATACTAGCCGGAAGAGGGAGTCCCCCTTCTCCATCGGAGCTGAGGACTTCTCGCCGCCTTTACCTCGTCCAGCCTCCCCACCCGTGTCGTGTGGGGGGCCTCCTTTACCAGCTCCGGTTCCTCCTCCGCCTCCCGGGCTACCCCCTTCATAGCCTCAATAAACCTGTCGAGGGTCTCCCTGCTCTCGGTCTCGGTGGGCTCAATCATGATAGCCCCCGGTACAACGAGGGGGAAATAGACGGTGGGGGGGTGAAAACCGTAATCGATGAGGCGCTTGGCGATATCCATGGTGGTAACACCCCCTTCAGACTGGAGCTTATCGGTAAAGACCGATTCATGCATACACGGCCCTTCGTAGGGGAGGTGGTAGCTACCCTTTAATGCATTTCTGAGGTAATTGGCATTGAGGACGGCCATCTCGCTCGCCCTCTTCAGCCCCTCGCCCCCCATCGTCCTTATATAGCTGTAGGCCCGTACCACGACACCGAAGTTCATGTGGAAGGCGCGCAATCTGCCGACCGATTTCGGGAAGTCGTCGTCGAGGAGATACCTCTTCCCCTCCCTCTTCACCCGTGGTTTGGGGAGGTACGGTTCGAGGAGACTCTTGACCCCCACCGGTCCGCTCCCGGGACCGCCGCCGCCGTGGGGGGTCGAAAAGGTCTTGTGAAGGTTGAGCTGGATGATGTCCACCCCCATGTCGCCCGCCCTTGCAATCCCCATGGTGGCGTTCAGGTTTGCACCGTCGCAATAGACGAGCCCCCCCCTTCCGCGAACGATCTCCGCAATCTCCTCGATGTGTCGCTCGAAGAGGCCGAGGGTATTGGGGTTGGTTAACATGATGGCCGCAGTCTCTTCGTCCATGACGGCGGCGATGCTCTCCGGCGTTATGATGCCGTCCCTCCCCGACTTCACCGGCGTCACCGTGAACCCCGCGAGGCGGCAGCTTGCAGGATTCGTCCCGTGGGCGGTGTCGGGGATGATCACCTTCCTCCTCGTCTCCCCCCGATCCCTGAAGTAGGCGGAGAGCATCAGCATGCCGAGGAACTCACCCTGGGCGCCGGCGGCAGGGTGGAGGGTCACCGCATCCATGCCGTTTATCTCCGCGAGGCACCCCTCCATTTCACAGATCAGTTCCAGTGCCCCCTGGCTGAGCTCCACCGGCTGATAGGGGTGGAGACCGGAGAAGCCGCTCATGGCGGCGATATCCTCATTGACCTTCGGGTTGTACTTCATGGTACATGAACCGAGGGGGTAGAAGACCGTATCGATGCCGAAGTTGCGCTGCGACAGACGGGTAAAGTGTCTCACCGTATCGAGTTCGGACAGTTCCGGAAATCCGTCGATGTCACCCCTCACCATCTCCTGGGGAATTACCTCCTCCGGCTTCACCTCCTCGACATCGCACTCCGGCAGGGCAACCCCCTCCCTCCCCTCAGACGACTTTTCAAAGATGAGCCCTTCGCTCTCCGGCGTGCTATTCAACGTGTATGTAGCGCCCTCCTTCATGACCTGGAAAGCTCCTCAACGAGCATGTCCATCTCCTCACGGGAGTTTATCTCTGTGGCACAGACGAGGAGGTGGCGTGAGAGTTCGGGATAGAACCGCCTCAGGGGTATGCCTCCGATGATACCCCTCTGGAGGAGCCTTTTGAGGAGCGCCTCCGGATCAGTCAAAAGCTCGATGACGAATTCATTGAAGGTGGGGGCAGAGAAGGCAACCTTTATCCCCTCTCTACCGGAGAGGGCATTCTTGAGATAGTGTGCCTTTGAGAGGTTCAGCCGCGCGAGTTTCATGAGCCCCATCTTCCCGTAGGCCGAGAGGAAGATCGTTGCCGCGAGGGCGCAGAGCCCCTCATTGGTACAGATATTGGAGGTCGCCTTCTCCCTCCTTATATGCTGCTCCCGTGTCGAAAGGGTGAGGCAGAAGCTCCGCCTCCCCTCCCCATCGGTTGTCTCTCCGACGATCCTGCCGGGCATCTGGCGAACGTATTTCTCCTTCGTCGCAAAGAAGCCGAGGGCCGGCCCTCCGAAGGCCGTGGCATTCCCGAAGGCCTGCCCCTCCCCCACGACAATATCAGCGCCGAGCGCCCCCGGCGGCGTGAGGAGGCCGAGCGAGACCGGCTCGGTAACCACAACGATGAGCAGTCCCCCTTTTGCATGGACTGCTTCCGCAAGGGGACCTATCCCCTCGACAGCGCCGAAGAAGTTTGGCTGCTGTATAACGAGGCATGTCGGCTCTTCACCGAGGTGGGCCGCCACTGCATCGGGCAGGGTGCTCCCCGTCTCGGCACAGTAGGGCGCCTCACTGAGCTCTGCCTCCTGATTTGAGAGAAAAGTCGCTACCGTCTCACGGTACTCCGGGTGGAGGGCGGAGCTCATGACGATTCGGCTCCGCCTGGTTGCCCTCGCCGCCATCAGGACCGCCTCAGCCGTCGCCGATGCACCGTCGTACATCGATGCGTTGCTGACCTCCATCCCCGTCAACTGGCACATCAGGGTCTGGTACTCGAATATCGCCTGCAATGTCCCCTGACTCACCTCCGGCTGATAGGGTGTGTATGATGTGGAAAACTCGGAACGGGAGGTGATATGCCTCACCACGCTCGGTATATAGTGATGGTACGACCCCGCTCCAAGAAAGGAGGCGTACTCATCGGTCGATGCATTCATCCCGGCAAGTCTGGTGAGTTCCCCGACCAGCTCTGATTCCGCCAGCCCCTTCGGGAGGTTGAGAGGTCCCGCCATCCGAAGGGAGGGGGGTATCTGTTCGAAAAGCTCGTCGAGGGAGCCTACCCCTACGGCATCGAGCATCTCTTTAATATCTCTCTCTGTATGTGGAAGGTACGGCATGGAGAGGGGGGTAAACTACGGGTGGCCCACTGTCGCGTGAGTATCGGAAATCATCATTTCTCTTCTTCAATATACCTCTGGTACTCTTCCGGAGTAAAAAGATCGTCCAGATCACCGGGGTCTTTGATCTCAACCTTTATCAGCCACGCCTCCCCGTAGGGGTCGTCGTTAATCATCTCAGGGGTATCTACGAGCGGATCGTTCACCTCCACGACGGTCCCATTGGCCGGTGAACAGAGGTCCGACACCGCCTTTACCGACTCGACAACCCCGAAGGGTTCATCCTTGACAACCGTATCTCCCTCCTGGGGCAACTCGAGATAGACGACATCGCCCAGTGAGTCCTGGGCATACTCAGTGACGCCGACCGTTGCCGTACCATCCTCTATCTTTACCCACTCGTGCTCCTTTGTATACCTTAAGTCTTCCGGGAGGTCCATAACATCACTCCTTTCTCGCCGTACTCAAAGGTCAGAAACCTTTTGTTGCTGTGGTAAAAACTCGCCGTGCCTAGCCATAAACCTCTAACCCGCCATACGGGTGTTCTTTACCTTATTATCACGGTTATTCTCCCGCATCTGCCCCACCCCTGCTGAATCGGCCTCTCTACGATAAAAAGGGGGTTCCACAACCCTCACCTTCACCCTCCTCTTCCTTATCTCTACCTCTGCATCAAGGTGGGGAAGAGCAAAGGGGGTTCGCACATACCCCAGGGCAATAGCCCTTTCGAGGGAGGGTGAAAAGGTCCCGCTTGTAATCTCCCCTATGAGAGCCCCCTCCTTGATGATGGGGTACCCCTGACGGGGTACCCCCCGTTCGTGCAACTCGAGGCCGACCAGCTTCTTCTCCGTTCCCTCTCTCCTCTGGCGAACGAGGGATTCTTTCCCTATGAAATCCAGCTTATCAAGTCTTACGAATCTGTCAAGACCGGCTTCGAGGGGCGTCGTCTCCTCATCGAGCTCGTTCCCGTAGAGGGGGTACCCCATCTCCAGCCTCAAAGTATCCCTCGGGCCAAGACCGACCGGACAGATACCCCAATCTCTCCCCGATTCCATGATCGCCTGCCAGACCGCCTCCGTCTCCTCTGTTTTACAGTATATCTCGAAACCGTCCTCACCGGTGTACCCCGTTCTCGATATGACGGTTCTGACCCCCCCGACAGCCCCCTCCAGGAACCGGTAGAACCGGAGCGGTGCAAGCTCTCTGTCAACTATCGGCTGCAACAGGTCTTCGGATAAGGGCCCCTGGACGGCAATCTGTCCGACGCGGTCGCTCATGTCTGTGACATCTGCAAGGGAACCGGTCTTCTCTTTCATCCAGTGGAAGGCCTTTTCCGTGTTCGACGCGTTTACACAGAAGACGAACCGCTCATCACTGAAGCGGTAGAGGGTTACGTCATCTATCACCCCGCCCTTATCATTACAGATGAGGGTATACTGGACCTGCCCGTCGATGAGCCTCGATGCGTCGTTGGTGGTGAGCTGCTGCACCGCCTCGAGTGCCCTGGGACCCCTTACCTCGATCTCACCCATATGGCTCACGTCGAAGATACCGCACCTTGTACGCACCGTCCCGTGCTCCTCCATGAGACCGGTGTAGTGAACGGGCATCTCCCACCCTGCGAAGGGGACCATCCTTGCCCCCAGTTTCAGATGGACAGCATGAAGAGGGGTCTTTTTTACACTATCAATTACCCGGTTCATAACAGTACCGCCCTGCGAGGCGTGGAAGGTTCACGGAAATCCATGATGAGGGGGTGTTCGTGTCTCCTGTTGTCGGCGAGGTTTTCAAAAAAAGACCTGTCAAGAAAGAACGTAAATCACGCCTGCGGTCGTGAACGTATCGTAGAGTCGCACCACATCACCCGGCAGGCACAGGAATTATGGACACAAAGGAAACCAAATGTCAAAGGAAAAATAGTAGAAAGAGCGGCCCGAGCGATTGTCCACTTTACCCTTGACAGGCATCAGCGATAAGGTAACAATGACCACCATGAATGATGAGGCCCTCTTGACAACCCTGGAGGAGACGGCGAGGAAGCTCTCGATCCAGCTGGATTACGACGACCTTAAGAAGGGGGCGGTTGATTCACAAGGGGGGCTCTTCATACTGAAGGGTAAAAAGCGGATACTGATACACAAGGGGCTCTCGGCACGGGAGAGGGTGAGGGTATTGACCGAGCTGCTCGCCCCTCAGGATATCGAAACCGTCCATATCCCCGTCGAGGTCCGTGAGATCCTTGAGCGAGAGAGGAAGAAGGGCGGATGATGGAGGATGAAAGGTCCCACCTCCCTCTCGCCATAATCGGTTGATGGGGGGCAAGAAAGGGATAGAAGGGGAGGGAGTGGTAACCCTCCTCACCGACTTCGGCCGGAGAGACAGCTATGTCGGGTCCATGAAGGGGGTCATCCTCTCGATCAATCCCCATGTCACCCTCATAGACATCACCCACGATATAGCGCCGCAACAGGTCTCCCAGGGGGGATTTATTCTCTCCCAGGCCGCCCCTCACTTCCCCAAAGGAACCATACACCTCGCTGTCGTCGACCCCGGTGTGGGGACCTCCTCAAGACGGCCCGTCCTGATAGAAACTTCACGATACCGCTTTGTCGGCCCCGACAACGGCCTATTCGGACAGGCACTTGTGGGAGAAAGGGTCAGAAGGGTCATACACCTCACGAAGAGGGAGTACCACCGCAAAGAGGTAAGCCGGACCTTCCACGGGAGGGACATCTTTGCGCCGGTGGCCGCCCATCTCTCACTGGGCGCCGAACCGGATGCCTTCGGCAGAAGGATTACACGGATAAAGAGGGACGGGATGCCGAAACCACGCCTCTCCAGAGGGACCCTCGCCGGAACCGTCCTCCACATCGACAGATTCGGGAATATCATAACTACTATTACATCTCATCATCTCACGTCGGACAGGGTGCACCTCACCGTGGGGACAGCGGTCATAACACGGCTGGTCACAACCTACGGCGATGCGAAGAGGGGAGAGGTCGTCGCCCTGATCGGGAGCAGCAGGCTCCTGGAAATAGCCAAGAGGAACGGGAGTGCGGCACGTGACCTCGGGATAGGCATCGGCGCAAGGGTGATATTGAAGGTCGATCCTTTAACGGATTGACTGTACTTCGAGGGGTATGATACAGTTGTGGAAAAGGGTCGTACTTTCATCAGGGATATCCGATATCCCCGTTTAGAGGTTTGTATGTACTACGGTAAAAGGCTGATTGTCGCAGCCTTTTTTCTATCATTGATTGTCACCTCCTGCGCCACCTTCCCCTTGGTTGAGCCTGACACCGACAACCGGTATGGGGAGACCGTGCAGCTCCTCGCCTCCGACCGGAAGGCAGCTGACACCTATTACCACTTCGCACGAGCCCAGCTCCTGCGCATGAACAACGACATCGATGGCGCTCTCGGCGAGTACAAAAAGGCCATACAACTCGACCCCCAATCACCCCTCCTCTATGCCGACCTTGCACTCCTCTACATACGAAAGGGGGACCAGTCATCGGCCCTCACGAACCTTGAAAAGGCGATAGAGGCAGACCCCAAATCCGGAACCGCTCACCTCCTCATCGCTAACCTCTATTCAAGCCTGAAGAGAGACAAGGAGGCAATAGAGGCGTATGGTAAGGCAATTGAGCTCATGCCGGATCAGCAGAAACCGTTTATTCTCCTCGCCACACTCTATGCCGAACGGAAGGAGTACGATGCCGCCCTCGAAACATTGCAGAGGTTCCTGGATATCAAACCGGATGCTATAATAATCTATTACTACATGGGGCGCATCGAAGCCGAGAGGGGCAACTACGATCTCGCGAAGAAGCACTACAAAAAGGTCATCGATCTCGACCCCCACTACGGCGCCGCATATATTGACCTCGGCAAGGTATCGGAGCTTGAAAAGAAGCCGGATGAGGCTATTGCTCATTATCAGAAGGCCCTCGAATACCAGTCGAACAACATCAATCTGCGAAAGAGGATTG
>JBHHXU010000015.1:0-12981 GCA_046757185.1 Thermodesulfobacteriota bacterium | reverse complement strand
GGTGCAAGCGCCGACGCAAGGACTCCCGGCTCCATCCAGGCTATCCGGCGGCACACCGAGGATTTTGCTTACCGCTGCTACCTTCCGGTCCTGACGGGGTTCACAACTCTCGATTGCGCCGGACCTGAACTTCAACACCGCAACGCCGCAAGGTCCGCACGCTCCAACACCAGCCTCAGGTGGGGATTCAGCCCCGCTATAGCGGATTGCGGGACAAGGGCACCGCTAACTCCCCGCCTAGCACGACCCAAGTTTTCCCGCTCAGGCGATTATGGCACAAACTGGTGGAGATGAGCGGGATCGAACCGCCGACCTCCTCGTTGCGAACGAGGCGCTCTCCCAGCTGAGCTACAGCCCCATTAATGCAGATACCTCCTCATCCCCTCTTCAAAACCCGTCGGCGCAATGCCGAAGACCTCGGTCAGCGCATTCACCTCGGTCACATTGTCCTCTTCCAGCATGAGGAGCTGGTCCCTCGTTATGGGCGGGGGGGAAATAAAAATCCCGGCAAGGACGGCAGCGGGCCTCATGAGTGGCATGGGTAGAGGGACCTTGAACCTCCTCCTCCCCGTTGCCTTTCCAATCATATCAATTATTTCATAAAAGGTAAACTGCTCAGGGCCGCCCACCTCGTAGACCCTTCCTTCGTGCCCCCCCTCCTTTATAGCAATGACCATCGCCTTTATCAGGTCATCGATGAAGAGGGGCTGCATTCTGTTCCTGCCGCTCCCCGGTATGATAACGAGAGGCGACCTTTTCATTATCCCGGCAAAGAGGTTTGTGAACTTATCCTCTCTGCCGAAGATCACCGACGGCCTGAAGATGGTATAGTTGAGACCGGATGACCGGACTACCTCCTCTGCCGCCCACTTTGTCCGGTGGTACTCGCTCAGGGCCCCCTCCCGTGTCCCGAGAGCGCTCATGTGGATATACCGCTTGATCCCTCGCTCCTGACACGCATCGACCATGTTTCTCGTTGCCTCGACGTGTATCCTCCTGAAAGTCTGAGTACCGTGCTCGGCGAGGATCCCCACCAGATGAACGACAGTATCTATGCTGCCACCCTCAAGGGCCACGAGTATCGACCCCTTATCGGTGACATCTCCTTTGACAATCTCTACTCCAGGGGCAGGAGCGAGATGGCCCGGCCTCTTCGGCTCTCGCAAGAGACACCCTATCCGCTCCCCCTTTTCTAAAAGCTCTCTCGCAAGATTGCTGCCAACAAAGCCCGATGCACCTGTGAGGAGTATCATTGGATAATAGCGGCGGTCCTTTGGTTACCATTCCAGGAGCATTTTTATCTGCTCCTTGAGTTCAGTGAGGTCCGACGATTTAACAACATAACCGTCAGAAGCCCATGTCCCGAATTCCTGTTTATAGTGGTGATAGCATGAGCAGAGGATAACAGGGAGTTCCTCCCACCTCTCCTTTATCTTCCGCAAGGCCGCAATCCCGTCCATTCCTGACATCCGGATATCGAGGAGTATCAGGTGGTAGAGCGCCTCTTCCTCCAGCCTCTTGAGCGCCTCTTCCCCCGACAGGACACAATCGACATCGAATCCCTCCTCCTCAAGCTCCTCTTTATAGAGAAGCCTGATATCCTCATCATCATCAACGAGAAGTATCCTCTTCCTGTCCATATCTCCCTCTGAAAATGGTGGACACCGCTTCTCTAAAAACGGCGCCCGTACTGCATACATGTTTGGACAAGCAAACCTTACACCTTCGCCTCCCTGAGAAAGTGTGCCGCCTCCTCCGGGGGAGTCGGATTAATGTAGAACCCCGTTCCCCATTCAAAACCCGCCACCTTGACGAGAGTCGGCATTATCTCGAAATGCCAATGGTAGTGATTATGGGCATCGTTATTCAAGGGGGAGGTGTGGAGTACAAAGTTATAGGGAGGAAAGCTCAACATCTTATCCATACTCTTCAGGACATGGGAAAAGAGGCGGGCCAGGTTCTTGTACTTCTGGTGAGGCATGTCCTCAAAACTGGCTTCGTGCTTTTTCGGGAGGAGCCATACCTCGAAGGGGGCCTTCGGCGCATAGGGGGTCACGGCAATGAAATCGTGGTTCTCGGCCACCACTCTCTTTTCCTGCATTATCTCCTGTCGTATAATGTCACAGTAGATGCACCGCTCTTTCAACGTGAAGTAGTCCCGTGATCCGTCAAGCTCCTCCTGGACACGCTTTGGCACTATGGGCAGTGCGATGAGCTGGGTGTGTGAGTGTTCGAGTGATGCTCCGGCAGCCTCGCCGTAGTTCTTGAAGATCAGAATATATCTAAATCTGAAGTCTTTCTTGAGATCGGCTATCCGGTCCCGGTATGCATTGAGTATCTCCGCAAATTGGTGATCGTGGATGGTTGAGAGGGTGTCGTTGTGGTTGGGAGACTCGAGGATAACCTCATGGGCGCCGATACCGCTCATCTTGTCAAAGACCCCCTCCCCTTCCCTCAGTATCTCTCCCTCGACGCGGAGTGCCGGATACTTGTTGGGAACAACCCTGACTCTCCAGTCTGAACCGTTGGGGTGACCGTTACCTCTGTAGGCGAGGACTTCGGGGGGGGTCTTTTCCTCATTTCCGGGACAGAAGGGACAAAACCCTTCTTTTGTGGGGGGGTGGTGTACTATAAACTCAGAGGGCCTTCTGCCCCGCTCGGTTGATATAATGATCCATCTGCCTACAATGGGGTCTTTCCTCAGCTCAGGCATAGGGCACCTTAACCGCCCCGCTGTTTCTCAAGAGCCTCCTCCTCCGTCTTGCAATCGATACAGAAGGTGGTCACCGGTCTGGCCTCGAGCCGTTTTTCCGATATCTCTTCACCGCACTGCTCACAGATGCCGTAGGTACCGTCATCCACCCTCTTGATCGCCTCATCTATCTTGATGATGAGCCTCCTCTCTCTGTCCTTGACCCTCAGGAGGAAGTTCCTGTCCGTCTCGATAGAGGCCCTGTCGGTCGGATCGGGGAGGTTCCCCTCCTTGGTGCCGCTCATTCCACTCACCGTCTTTCCCGCCTCACCAAGGAGCTCTGCCAGCTGCCTGTGAAGAATCTGTCTGAAATATACTCTCTTTTCATTATCCATAATAGAGAAATTATATCCTAAAGGGAAGAGGTGTGTAAACAATTTCTTCGCTGCCTATTTCCCGTGCCCCTCCCTCACAAACTCCCCACTCTTCCCCCCTCTCTTCTTGATGAGCATTATCCCGGTAATCTCCATCTCCCTGTCAACCGCCTTACACATATCGTATATGGTCAATGCGGCAATAGAGACCGCCGTAAAGGCCTCCATCTCGACGCCTGTCTGGGAGGCAACCTTCACCGTCGCCGTTATGTCGATTTTTGACTTTCCCTCATCAGGGTCAAAGGTAATCTCCACGGAGGTAATGCTCAGGGGATGGCACAACGGGATGAGTGTTCCCACCCTCTTTGCCGCCATAACACCGGCTATCCTGGCGACACCGAGGACGTCGCCCTTCTTTATCTCATTAGCCAGGATGAGCTGCAATGTTGCGGGTTTCATGATGATAGAACCCCTCGCAACGGCCTCCCTCACGGTCACCGCCTTCTCAGTGACGTCCACCATCTTCGCCTTCCCCGCCCTGTCAATGTGCGTGAGCTTTGTCATATTCTCATCACCTCATATTAGAAAGGAAGCGCTTCTACCTCTTCTTCTTCCCAACGTACCGGTAGTTTATCCACACTGTCGAGCTCCACGATACGGCCCCCCCGCACGGTAAGGAGGAAGACATCCTTTTCCGCCTCACCATCCCCATCAAAGGATATCACCCCCGTTGCCCCCTCAAAGTCACTCAAAGCCCTCAGCTCCTCCCTCACCCTCCTTTTCCTCATGTCCCCCTTCTTGAGTGTCTCTATAAGCATCCTCACCGAATCGTATGCTTGGGCTTCAATGATACCTGGCTCCTCTCCATAAACACCCCTGAACTGCGCAACAAATTCGCTCGCGGCATTCCGCCTGCTCCCCGCAAAGAAACCATCGACAAAGTAGGCCCCCTCCACATACCCCCCGCCTACCTTAACAAGCCTGGGTGAGTTCCATCCATTAGAGCCGAGCATCGTCACATCTTTGATATCGTAATAGGCAATCTGTGGTGCAATGAGGGCTATGGTATCGTAATAGTCGGGGATGTAGATTGCATCTGCAGGCACCGTACGGCGATACTCTTTTATCTTCCTCCTCCCCTCCAACCTCTCGGTCTCTTCAATCCCAAAGAGCTCCTTCAACTCACTGCCGAAGTCGGTCTTCCCTGCCACATAGGAGCCCTCCCTCAAGACTTCCCCCCCCATCCCTTGCACCTCTTCCCTGAATCTCCTTGCCAGACCTCGACCGTAGGGATTATCGGGATGGAGGATCACAAACCTCTTCTGATCCAGTACGTTGAGCGCAAAACCGGCTATCCCCGCTACCTGCTGCTGTGGTGTCAGAAAATTCCTGAAGACATAGCTCCCGATCCGGGGGAGACCATCTCTCTGCGAAAGGGCAATGATGGGCATCTCTTCGCTCTGCGCCTTTTTTGCCGCTTTGAGCGCGGTACTGCTGAGGAGTGGTCCTATGATACCGACCACCTTGGGATTTGAGGCAAGCTCTTCTACAGCCCTCGCCGATGCGCCGGGATTAAGTGAAGTGTCCTTTACATAGACCTCGTAGGCCTCCCCCTTCCCAAAGACCCCCGCAGCCAGGAGCACCCCCTTGAGGGCCCCCTCGCCGAAAGACCCATACTTGCCCTGTAGGGGGAGGAGCACCCCGATCGTGGCGCCCCTTTCACCTGCATCGCCCCTCTCCTCCGCCGCGAAGATGGAGGTTATATCAGCAAGGAGAAGTTCTACCTTTGCCCTGAGCAGTACGGTTAATTCATAATTCGCCAGGAGGCTCCTGAGATTCGAACCGGCCCCCTTGAGCTCCCCATCCCTGAACTGGCAGTAGGCTAGGCCGTAGAGGGCCTCCGCCTTGAATGTGCTGAAGGGAAAATCCTTGAGGATACGCTGGAAGAGACTCCTCGCCTTCCCGATGTCGTCACTCGCGAGATGGATACCGGCGAGCCTCAGGATGGCCTCGTCGGTGACCTCTGACTTTGGGTGTTCCTCTATGAACCCCCTCAGATTGATGATAATCTCATCCCTCGGGCCATCCCTCTCTATATCCTTCAGGATGTTCGTTAAAACGGTAGGGGGATCAAGCGACCACGACGTCACCTGTGTCGCTGCCTCTACCCTGTTTCCATGAAGGAGGAGGAACAGTGCGGCGAGGAGAGGGAACACGTACCGGACATGGCGTGTCATTAGTCGAATACTTCCTTTACCTTGTCGAAAAAGCTCTTCCTGAGCGGCGTTGCATCATCACCGCTTATTCTGGCAAACTCCTCAAAGAGCTCTCTCTGCCTCTTCGTCAGTTTGGTAGGGGTTTCAACCCTGACCACCACGTTCTGGTCGCCCCTCCTCCCCGTATGAACAGAGGCTATCCCTTTCCCCTTCAATCTGAAGGCCTTTCCGGACTGGGTGCCGGCGGGGATCTTGAGATTTACCTTCCCCTCCAGGGTTGGGACCTCCATCTCCGTTCCCAGGGCAGCCTGGGTGAAGCTGATAGGCACCTCACAGATGATGTCGTCATTCTCCCTCTGAAAGATGGGGTGAGACTTGACGCCGATAATGACATAGAGGTCACCGGGGGGACCGCCGTGGACACCCGATTCACCCTCACCCGACAGCCTCAGCCGCATCCCCGTTTCAACACCATGGGGCACCTTAACGACCACTGTATGCTCCGTTCTTTTTCTGCCGTCCCCTCTGCAATCGGGACACGGGTCCGCAATGATTGACCCTACACCTCTGCATGCCGAGCACGGTCTTGATATGCTGAAGAACCCCTGCTGGTACTTTACCTGTCCCCTTCCGTTGCAGGTTGAGCAGAGAGAGGGGGACGTACCGGGCTTGGCGCCGTTACCGCCGCAATTCCGGCACACCGTCATTCTGGGGATATCGATCTTCTTCTCCGTCCCGAAGGCGGCCTCCTCAAAGGTTATCTCAAGCTCATAGGCAAGGTCCGCGCCCCTCTGGGCCCGTGACGGCCTCCTCCCCGTGCTGAAAAAATCCCCGAAGATATCACCGAAGATGTCCTGAAAGTCAAAGCCTGTTCCGGAATCCCCCATACCGCCGGGACCCACAAAGCCGAACCGGTCGTACTGGGCCCTCTTGTTGGGATCCTTGAGGATCCCGTACGCCTCATTAACCTCCTTGAAGCTCTCCTCAGCCTCCTTATCACCTTTGTGTTTGTCGGGGTGGTACTGATGGGCGAGGCGCCGGTAGGCCCTCTTCAGATCATCATCCGATGCATCTCTGTCGACCCCGAGTACTTCGTAGTAATCCCTCTTGGACATCTCAATTCCCTTCCCGCTTTTCCCTTTCTAGCAAAACAAACAGCATGTATGTGCCTTACCGGCGCCGGGGTCTCACGTTAACATTGATCGGCGGAAACCTCGGCCCTCATTCCGATGCTTCTCTCTCTTCATCGGACGTTTTCTCTTCCATGCCGTCCCCATCCTCTTCGCCCTTCTCCGGCGCCTTGCTGACGGCGACCATGGAGGGCCTTAAAAGCCTCCCCTTGAGCGTGTACCCCTTCTGAAATTCCCTGATAACGGTCTCGGGCGCATGTTCACTGCTCTCCTCATGGCTGACCGCTTCGTGCATGTTCGGGTCAAACCGCTCCCCGACTGCAGAAATCTTCTCAAGACCGAACTTCTTGAGCATGGGGAATATCTGCTCGATGGAGAGGGTAAGCCCCTCCTTTAACGACCGTATATCGACCCCGTCATTGATATGCGACAGGGCTCGCTCCATGTTGTCGATAACGTGGAGGAGCTCCTTTATCAGCTTGTCGTTGGCATAATCGAGGAGCTCCTTCTTCTCCCTCTCAACCCTCTTTTTGAAGTTATCGAGGTCTGCACAGCTCTTGAGATATTTATTATAATTCTCCTCCGCCTCCCTCGTCTTCTCCTCAAGGCGCTCGGTGAGGGAGGTTATCTCCGCCAGGAGGTCATCTCTCCTGTCGGCGCCCTTCCCTCTCTTCCTCTTCTTCTTCCCCGGCGGCTCCTGGTGGCTATGCTCACCCGTCTCTGCTACTTCCTGCTGCTCCTCTTCGCCTTTCATTCTCTCGTCCATTGACTCCTCATGTCTCAGATAAATACCTCATTATCCACTCCTCCATACCCCCTCTTCTCAAAGATATCACCCAGCAGTTCGGAGGTGTACCTGACGAGTGGAATCACGAGAGGATAGTTCATCCTCATCGGTCCTATAACGCCGATGGTACCGAGCCTGTTCTCACGATTACCATACGACGCCGTTACAATGCTGCACCCCTCCATTCCGTCCAATCCGTCTTCAAAACCCATGTTGACATGCACTCCCCTGCTCTTCACACTCTTATCGAGGAGCCGCACGAGGAGGCTCTTCTCCTCAAATGCCCTGAAGATCTCCTTGAGTTTCTTGATATCTTCGCTGAACTCGGGTTGCTCGAGTATATTCAAAGTGCCGTCGACATAGATATCGTCCCTCCCGGATTCTGACACCACCTCCATACCGATCTTCATGCCCTTTGAGAGGAGGGTATTGTAGAGATTACGCTCTTCCCTCATCTCTTCAACTATTCGCCTCCTCAGCTGAATGAGGGTCAGCCCCTTCGCAATACTGCTCAGGTAGTTTGACATCTTATCCAGCTCATTCTGACCAAGGTCCTCATCAACGTGGATAACGTAGCTCTGGACGGTGCCGACCTTCGATACGAGTACCACCATGATATCTCCACCGCCTATCTTGACAAACTTTATCTGATCCAGCCGGACAGTCTGCAAGCGGGGAGCCAGGACAATCCCCGCACAGTGGGATACGAGGGAGAGGAGCCTCGACGTCTCACTCATGATCTCCTCGAACTGAAGGGCGTCGTTGTAGCCGCTCATGATCATCTCCTTCACCGCCCGTGAAGGCTCCCTGAGCTCTACAAGGCTGTCCACATAGAACTGGAAGGCTTTTGCTGTCGGTATCCTGCCCGCAGACTTATGAGGCTGGAAGAGGTAGCCTCTCTCTTCGAGCCCTGCCATAACACTCCTCACCGAGGCGGGGCTCAGGTAGGGGGCATACTTGGAGGAGACAACCTTTGAGCTGACAGGTTCTACCCGCTCAATGTAGTCAAAAACAACGGCCCTGAGTATAGTGCTTTGCCGCTCTGAGAGCGTATCTGACATAATCTTCTTATCCAAAACCCCTCTAATTCCGTATTAAAAAGATATCAACGGCCCCCAGGCTTGTCAAGGGCAGAAAGATGGGGGTATCCCGTCCATTACAGTATAACGAGGTTATCCCTGTGGATTACCTCATCATAATACCGGTACCCCAAAACCTTCTCAATCTCCGTGCTCCTGACACCCCTGATCTTCTCTATTTCAGAGGAGTTGTAGGTGGTTATCCCTCTGGCGAACTCCTTTCCCCGGTGATCCACACAGTGGACTACTTCCCCTGTATCGAATCTGCCGTCAACCCCGGTAATACCGGAAGGCAGGAGGCTCTTCCCCCCTTTGAGGAGGGCAGTCATGGCCCCCTCATCGACAAATATCCGTCCCCCCGGCCTTGCAGAAAAAGCGATCCAGTGCTTCTTGCTGGTCAGCCTGTCCTCCTTGGGGAGGAAGAGGGTCCCCTCGACTGTCCCGCTTAGAATCCTCTCGATGACGCCCCTCCTCTTCCCGCCGGCTACAACGGTCGGCACACCGATATGGGCCGCCTTCCTGGCTGCCTCTATCTTTGACTGCATCCCCCCCGTCCCGTAGACGCCGCTCGCCTTTCCGGCCCACCCGAGAACGACATGGTCCACATCGTCCACGACCGGTATGAGCCGTGCTGTCTTTGAGATCCGTGGGTCGGCATCATACAGGCCGTCGATATCGGTAAGCATGATAAGCAGGTCGGCCTCTGCAAGGCTCGTCACAAGGGCGGCAAGGTGGTCGTTCTCCCCGAACTTAATCTCCTCAACGGCAACGGTATCGTTCTCATTGATGATCGGGATAACACCATACTGAAAGAGAGTCACGAGCGTATTCCTTGCGTTCAGGAACCGTTTTCTGTCAGCAAGGTCGCCGTGGGTGAGGAGCACCTGGGCAGCCCTCACCCCGAGAGGGGTAAAGGCCCCCTCGTATATGGCCATGAGACTGCTCTGACCAACGGCGGCAACCGCCTGTTTTTCCGGTATGCTTCCCGGCCTCCTCTTGAGTCCCATCTTCTTCATCCCCACGGCGATTGCCCCGGAGGTAACGAGGACAACCTCCTTACCACTCCCTTTCAGTGCAACTATATCGGATGCAAGGGCAGAGAAGACACCCTCATCAAGCTCATCCTCATGCCTTCCCGCAAGGACGGCACTCCCGACCTTCACAACTATCCGCCGCGCACCCTTAATGGCCTCTCTCCCCTCCTCTCTCGCCTTCCTCATCGGCACGCTTCTCCTCTCAAATGCTCCGCTCTCTCAGTAACACTCTCACCGACATAATCGATAAGCTCCTTTATGCCCTCCCCTGTTACCGCCGACACGGCGAATACCCTTATACCGTGCGATTCAAAATAGTGCAACAGATGCGGAATCTCCTCCCGCGCCTCCGTTATGTCGATCTTATTCAGCGCCACTACCTGTGGCCGTTCTGCAAGGGAAGGGTTAAAGGCGTGAAGCTCTCTGTTAATCTCCTCATACCTTTCGACCGGATTGCTGTCTAGGCGGGGGACACTATCGATCAGATGTATAAGAATCCTGGTCCGCTCCACATGTTTCAGGAATTTGATCCCGAGCCCCTTCCCCTCATGGGCCCCCACGATGAGGCCCGGTATGTCGGCGACGACAAAGGAGCGATGCTCCCCGAAAGGTACAACGCCGAGATTCGGCACCAGGGTGGTAAAAGGGTAATCCGCCACCTTCGGTCTCGCTGCGGAGATCCTCGAAATGAGGGTGGATTTACCCGCATTGGGAAATCCGATAATACCCACATCGGCGAGGAGCTTCAGCTCGAAGATGAACTCCCGCGCCTCCCCCTCTTCTCCCGGTTGGGCAAACCGGGGCGCCTGGTTGGTGGCCGACTTGAAAAAGGCGTTTCCCCGTCCACCCCTCCCCCCCTTCACCAGAAGCGCTTCCTGGCCGTCGGCAACCATATCGAAGAGGAGCTTCTTTGTCGTGCGGTCCTTTATCACCGTGCCAATGGGGACACGTAGTCTCAGTGTTCGACCATCCTTCCCGTGACGGTCGCTCCCCATCCCGTGCCCTCCCCGCTCAGCCGTATACTCTCTCTTATATTTAAAGTCGAGAAGCGTGGTGAGCCCTTTATCGGCGACGGCCACCACATCGCCACCCTTCCCGCCGTCCCCCCCGTTGGGACCGCCCCGGGGGATAAACTTCTCCCGCCGGAAACTCACACACCCCCTCCCTCCGTGTCCCGCCTTGAGGAATACCCGTACCTCGTCAATAAACTTTGCCATAAAATAAAAAAGGCGAGGAATGGCGGGAACCCCACCTATGCCTCGCCAGAAAGCGTCAAAAAAAAGAGAAGACTATGCCGGCACTACACTGACTTCCTTTCTCCGTCTCTTATCCTCGTATTTCACGATGCCGTCGATCTTAGCAAAGATGGTGTAATCCCTTCCAAGCCCCACATTGATACCGGGATGGATCTTCGTTCCCAGCTGGCGAACCAGTATATTCCCCGCCTTGACAAACTGGCCGCTGAAACGCTTTACCCCGCGCCTCTGACCGTTGCTGTCTCTCCCGTTTCGTGAGCTTCCTCCCGCCTTCTTATGTGCCATGCTCCCTTCCTCCTCGTGAAACAACCACTCTGCCTGATAATTACGCCTTAATTTCCTTAATCCTTAAGCCCGTATAGAGCTGTCGGTGGCCCTGCTTTTTTGAGTACCCCTTACGCCTCTTTTTCTTAAAAACAACGATCTTCTTGGCCTTCTCCTGACCTACAATCTCCGCAACAACCCGTGCACCGTCCACCACCGGCCGGCCAACCTTCATATCCTCACCGCTGCCGACGGCAAGGACATCGGTGAGTTCCACACTCCCCCCGACTTCGCCCGGAAGCTTCTCCACCCTCACCACGTCGCCTTCCGATACGGTGTGCTGCTTTCCCCCACTCTTTATAACAGCGTACATCACAAACCTCCATCGAACACGAACCGAAATTCCCTGCTAAAGGAATGTAGAAGTGTACTCTATGGCCACTTTATTTGTCAAGTACTTTCATTATTTTTGTCTCACACTTTCATTATTGCTTTCATTATCGCACGGGGTTACATTAAGACTTTTATGTAAAAAATCAAGGGGTTATTGTTTTCATCTTTGAGATCAAGATAGGCTGTGGATCTGGGGGTTTTGGGACTAATGGTGTGTGGAATTGAGCAAATCGTAGTAACAGAAACTGGTGGTTGGCTGTTATGGAGAAAACGGTTGTCACCCCCTCTTCTGCTAGATATAGATCGCCTTTTCCCGCCTGTTTTCCATGGCGACCCACAGGGCGAGATAGTCCCTGATATGGCGGGTAATGAGAAAGTTCTTTCTTATATGCTCCTTGCCTGCCTCTCCCATTCTCCTCGCCCAGTCCGGGTTGTGGAGGAGCTGTCTTATCTTATAGGCAGTGCCCTCGATTGAATGGACCAGGCAGCCGGTGCCCCCATCGAGAACCTGGAGGGGGATACCTCCCACCGCCGAGGCGATGACCGGTTTCTCCTTCCAGAGGGCCTCAGCCACGACGAGACCGAATCCCTCCCTTGTTGACTTCTGTATGACGATATCCGCTGCCCTCTGGAGCGCGTTTATCTCCTTGTGACTTGAGGGGGGGAGGAGGAGGATATGTATATCAGGGTCACCTGCGGCGGCCTCCCTCACCTTCTCGAGTATCTTTTCACCCTCAGGGTCATCTGCCGCCGTTCCCCCTGCGAGTATGAGTTGACAGTCCCGGTACCGCTTCACCATCCTGTACGCCTCGATGACCCCAACCGGGTCTTTCCACGGATCGAAACGGGAGACCTGGAGGAGGATCGGCTTCTTCTTGGGGATATCGAACCTTTCAAGGCTCTCCTTCTCCCTCGGTATGCTGAAGCGGTCGAGCACTTCTTCTATATACTCTCTCGGGAGGTCCATATTCTTTTCGGTCAGCGGATCGATTGACGGGGGTATTATGAACTGGGGAATAGCGAGCTTCTGGGCAAACCGGGAGACAGAAAAGACGGAGGCGTCATACCGCTCGACAATCCCTTTGAGAAAGTACCAGGCAACCGGATCGGGGGTAGAAACATCGATATGACACCGCCAGATCCAGACCCCCTCTTTTTTCACATCAATGAGACGGGCTGGCTGGGGGTCGTGAATGAAGACACAGTCGCCTTCAAGGTTAAGCCTCTTGGCGTTCTTCTGGTTGGTCTCCTCGTAGGTCTCCCACATCTTCTTGGTAATGGGTTCCCCCTTCCCCTGGAGGGAATTGTGAAAGTTCTTCGTGAAGTCATAAAAGGGCTTGCTCCCCTTAATAACCTTCCACTTGATGTCAACGCCCAGCTCTTTAATGAGTGGCACGATACTGTGAAGCAGCTCGGCAACTCCGCCACCGACGGCGGTGGCGTTCATATGGAGAAAGGTCCTCCCCTTGAGGTGGTGGGCAAGGCTCTCGATTACCCTCATTTCTCCCGGTTCAATAATCTCTCTGTAGTTGTCCCACTTCACTCCATTCCCTCCGAAACGATATCCTTGATTATTTCCCGCAGTTCATCGAGATCGAACATATAGGCATCGAGACTCTTAATCCTTTCGGCGATATCCTCCTTCCCGAGACTGGTGGCAAGCCACTCGGAAAAGTCGTCCTTCTCCCTTCCGAGGCGCAGCCGGGCCTCGAAGAAATGGAAATAGATACTGCTCCGGTCCACCCGATCAAGGCAG
>JBHHXU010000014.1:0-13309 GCA_046757185.1 Thermodesulfobacteriota bacterium | reverse complement strand
CCTCAGCCCCGTAATCCAGACGTCGAGAGTCGCAAGGGCGCGGCGATTCGGCTCCACCTTGCGGACATAACAGCAGTACTCCTGCTTCGCCTTATCGGTAAAGAAGAGGTATTCGCCGAACCGGTCGAGCATGCTCTTCAGGATAGCCTCATCGGGATGAAACTTCTCTATTGTGATGCCGTACCGCTCCTCCGCCTTGCGAATCGTCTCGTACGTTTCGGGGTGGAGACGGAGGGTATCGATGGTAAATGCCCGGAAGCTCTTAAGGTGTTTGGCCGCCATATGAAGGATGACCGTACCGGTAAGCTGAAGGCTCGTGCCGATAGCCGCCCTATCGTCGAAATTCTCAAAGGCCCATACAATGAGATCCTCTGGAGACATGGCATTGAGCCGGTCGATGGTCTCCTCTGAGATATCTTCTATTGTCGATTTTTTCTTACTCATGCCTATACCCTCAGTCGAATTGAATGTATCCCTTCTCCTCTAAATAAGAGAGGATACTCCTCACACACTCATCGAGGGACATCTTTGACGTATCGAGGGTGATTTCGGCGTTCTGCGGCTCCTCATAGGGCGCGGAGATACCGGTGAACTCCTTTATCTCGCCGGCCCGCGCCTTCTTGTAGAGACCCTTTGTGTCACGCTCCTCACACACCTCGACGGGACACTTCACATAGACCTCGATAAATTCACCTTCTCTCTGGAGGGCCCTGACGTTACCCCTGTCCTCGCGGTAGGGAGAGATAAAGGCCGTAATGGTTATGAGATTCGCATCACAGAAGAGCTTCGCAACCTCGCCGATACGTCGTATATTCTCGCTCCTGTCCTCCGGTGAAAATCCGAGGTTCTTGTTGAGACCGTGGCGGATGTTGTCGCCATCGAGGACATAGGCGTGATGCCCGTTCTCGAGGAGCGCGTGCTCGAGATCGACGGCGATAGTTGACTTGCCGCTCCCTGAGAGTCCCGTCAGCCAGATAACCACCCCCCTCTGTTTAATCAGCCTTTTACGGTCCTCCTTCGTTACCTTTCCGTGATGCCACGTGATGTTCGTACTCTTCTGTTCAGTCATCCCTTCCTCCTCATCTGTAATTTATCTGTGGCATTAGACACAAACCTCCTTACCCTTGCGCCGGTCGCCAAACAGTTTCAACCCGACCAACCACCCCTTCACCTACTCCTCCTCAAAGACAACAACCTCGCACGGCGCACTCTCCTTCAGCTCATCCACCGGTGATTTGGAAAAGTAGCGTGCAAGGGCAGACTTCCTCCTCTTTACTGCAACGACCATATCCGCTTTTCTCTGCCCTATAACATCCATGGAGCACCGGAAGAAGTCGCCCTGGACCGTCATCGGATTATACCCCACCCCCTCTTCCATCGCCCTCATCTGCACCTTGCCCAGCTCCTCATACCCCCGCTGCCTGAACTCCTTCATGATGGCCTCCGTAAGCTCCGTCGACGGCTTGTCACCAATGAACCCTATATCGGTGAACCTGTCGAAGACCTCATCGGTAAGGCTCGTATCGATGACATAGATTACCGTAAGCTCCGCCCGTTCCTTCTTCGCCTGCTCCACGGCAAACTCCACCGCCTTCTCCGACGTCCTCGCAGCGGACAGCAACAATAGTATACTCTTCATCTCTCTCTCAACCACTTCATTATTCTCCCTCTATGCACCAAGCCCGATAATCGGCCAGTAGAGACTCGCCACGATATTAAAGACAACCCACGCCGTCACCCCCATAAAAATACCCGCCCTTGCCATATCCCTCACACTGACGTAGTTAGACGACACAGATATGGCGTTGGCCGGCGTCGACATGGGCAGGCAGAAGGCCAGCCCGGCCGGCACGGCAATGGCAAAAGTAACCGTTATGGGGTTAATCCCGAACCTGCTCGCCATTCCAATCCCTACCGGCATGAGTATGGCAATGACCGCGGCATTACTAATCCCCTCCGTCAACACAAGTGTGGTGAGTGAGAGGAGGGCGATCACCGCCCACGGGTTCGTTGCCCAGGCGCCTATTGTATGGTCCGCCATCCATGCCGCGGCGCCGCTCTGGTCGAGGGCCTTGCCGAGTATAATGGCGCCGCCGTACATGAGGATGATTCCCCAGTTTACATACTCCTCAATATCCTTCCACCTCACGAGCCTCAGGATAAAGAGGGCCACAACAGAGGCGAGGGCTATGCTGGCAAGGCCCAGACTCTTCCCCAGAAAGACCCACGCCAGGACAGTAACGCCCATGATGGCGCCGACGGCATATTCACGGTAGCTTATCCTCCCGAGTTCATGGAACCTCTTCGTCAGAAGGTCGCCTGCGTAGCCCGTCTCCTCGACATCGATGGGGAAGAGCCGCACAAGCACATTATAGCCGACGAAGAGCATCACCACAACGATCGGGAAAACAGCGAGGGAATACTCAAAAAAACCGATTGTCCCCCCCCCGGTCTCCTTCAGTATCCCGGCGGCCAGGGGAACCCTGGCCCCGCCGAGAAAGGTGGCAACCCCCCCGATGATGCACCCCCATGCGAGGGATATGAAGAGGAGCTTCCCGTAGCTCGACCTGCCGGGCCGTAATTTAAGCCCCTTCGCAATCTCCAGAACCATGGGGAAGAGCATGGCTGCGACTGCGTGCTCCGACATAAAGAAGGAGAGGACCGCCGCAAGGAGGAATATGGCCCTGACGAGCCCCTTTGCGGAGCCACCCGTTCTCCCCATAATAAAGAGGGCAATCCTCCTGCTGAGGCCCGAATGCATTACCGCCCCGGAAAGCATGAAAGCCCCAAGGATAAAGAAGACCGCCTCGTTGCCGAACAGTGCAAAGGTCTCCCTCTCCGTCAACACCCCGAGAAAGGGGACCATAATAATCGCAAAGATGCTCGTAACCGCAAGAGGGAGGAGATTGGTAATCCACAAAAAGAGGCAGACGATAAAGATGGCGATGGCGTTCCGCCCGGCAGGTGTCAACCCCTCCGGAGGCGGCACGGAGAGGAGATACCCGCACACGACGGCAATCCCCAGGAAGGCCAGCGGCCTGATCCCCCGAATCAACAGGAGGAGCCAGAGAGGACGCCTGTCTATACTCACCTCCATGACACACCTCTACGTGCCGGAAGAGCCTGATGAGTCGCCTTCACCCTGAACCCTGAGCTTTCTTCTAAGGGTACTCAGCCCCCAGGTCGCCTTCAACTCATCAACCTTTGTACTATAGAAGTTCTGCAGAAGAGAGGTGAACCCCCTGCCTCCATCTACGAGAAACCTCCCCTCGAGAGGGGTGGTAATTATACTGATATCCCTTACCCAGTTCATATTGATTCCCTTCTCTTTAATTGCCTTATAAAGGTGGGCATAGACCGGAGCAATGATCTCAGTGGTCAGCGGTTCTATCCTGAGAGTCCCCCCCGGAGAGGGCCTGTATATGGGGAGTATGGGAATTACCCCGAGGCCCGTCAGAAAATCGATACCCTGTATGGTGGAGCCCGGCGGTTCGAGGCCGACGATGAGATGAGAGGCCACCGTTCCACTCGGGAAGACCGTTACGGCATACCTGAGGGCATCAATGTAACGCTCTCTCCCAATGAACTTCGACCTCCCCGGACAGATGAGCTCAAATATCTCTCTGTCAAATATCTCAAGGTTGTATACAACAGAATCGACACCGGCCGCATACGCCTCATCTATCCACCTGTTCTCTCCCGGCGGGAGAGTCTCTACGACGAGGAGGCTCTTGAAGTTCTTCTTTATCCCACTGATATAAGGCTGCAGGAACTTGATCCCCCCGTCCTCCTCCTGACTGAAACCTATGTCGATGTAGATTATCTTCGCCTTCCCCTCACGTTGAGCCGCCTCAATGGTTTCCAACACCTCATCAACGGAGTAGCTGACAGCCTTCTTCCCATAGCTCTCAAAGTTGCCGGTACAGTAGCGGCATGCCGTATCACTCTGGAAAAAGTCGCACCGCTTTGAAGGGGTAATGGCGACATGTCCCCCGTGAACAACGCCGATCTTGTTAAAGGGAATGCCCGTCGTCGTCACCCCCCTGTAGAAATGAGGGAGGGGTGGCAGGTCAACCGCAACTTCCCCCGTTCCGTCGGTGATAAAGGCGTCCCCTCCCCTCTTCTCCAGCCGATACGGTGAGTTTCTTATAAACTCCTCCCTGAAAGGGGCATTGACCAGCGTTTTGTGGGGCAGGATTATCTCGATACCATCGAGCCCCCTATTCACACCGGTATTACCCCCCATCACCTCGCTCAGAAGCTCCCCCTCGACCCGAATCCCCCTGAGCATAAGTTCTATCTTGAGAAGGGTGGGGTTATGCAGGTATTCGTTTTGATCTCTGAATTTCATCCTGATAATGCACTCACCACAGAGAACACGGATTTTTACGGATTGTTAATTATGCGTAGTGCGTATATTGTATTGCGCGGGACGCATCACACACGATGCAGTACATTGAGGTGAGGTTCCGGTTTAACGGTCAATCCCTCCCTCTTACGGTATTCCCTTAACCCCTCTCATACCGTGCCGCCTGAATCTCACACGCCTCATCATAGGTAATGAGCTCCTCGATGGAAGGATTTTCACCGCAGAGGCTGCACTCGGGATCCCTCCTGACCTTCACCTTCCTGAAGGTCATCTTGAGGGCATCGAAGACGAGAAGGTTCCCCGCCAATGTGTCACCTATGTCGAGGAGCTCCTTTATCGCCTCCACCCCCTGAAGCACCCCGATTACACCGGCGAGTGCCCCGAGGACACCGGCCTCCTGACAGCTCGGCACCAGCCCCTTGGGGGGCGGCTCAGGGTAGAGACACCGGTAGCACGGGTATCCCTCGTGGGGCTTGAAGGTGGTAACCTGTCCGTCGAACCTGAACATGCTCCCCGATACGAGGGTCCGTTTCTCGAAGAAGGCTGCATCGTTCATCAGGAACCGGGTGGGGAAGTTGTCGCTTCCGTCCAGGAGGACGTCGTAATCCCCGATAATATCCCTGATATTATCGGCGGTGAGCCTCTCATTATAGACGACGACCTTCACATCCGGGTTGAGGGCCTCAATGCTCTCCCTCGCGGATTCAACCTTCGGGACACCGATCCTCTGGTTGTTATGGATAATCTGCCGCTGGAGGTTGCTCAGGTCCACACAGTCGGCATCGACGACCCCTATCGTTCCGACCCCCGCCGCCGCCAAGTAGAGGAGCGAGGGTGAACCGAGTCCCCCAGCCCCGAGGACAAAGGCACTGCTCTCCAGGAGCCTCGCCTGCCCCGTCCCCCCCACCTCGGGGAGGATGATATGCCGTGAATAACGTTCGATCTGCTCTTCCGTAAAGTTCATACCACTACCCCTCTATCGTTAGTCCGTCTTCCTGAAACTCTCCCTTGACACCGGACAGGACCCACGACCGTGCGGAAACCTCACTCCCTCCGTGTACCGACACGATGACGTATCTGTAGTCGGGCCATGCCCTCTCCCGGTCGAACTCTGACGGCCTGTCGGGGTGGTCGGGGTGGGAGTGGAAGAAGCCGATAATATCCAGCCCCTCACGTGAGGCCTCTTTCTCGATACGGAGAATGTCACGGGGATCAATCTCGTACCTGTCGTTCGCCCTCTCCTTCCTTATGTTCTCCACGCTGCACACCTTTGTGACCCTGTCCCCTCCCCCCAGGAGGACCCCACACCCCTCATGGGGGTAAACAGTCCGTAAGTTGTTTATCATCTCATCGTAATGTTCCTTCCCCATGTATAACATCTTTCTATTCCCAAACCCTCGTTGAAAGGTACTTGTCGCCACCATCGGGAAAAACGACAACAATGAGCCCCTTCTCCAGCCGACGGGCCACCTCCATGGCGCCCCACATCGCCGCCCCCGAGGACTGTCCCACGAGGAGCCCCTCCTCCCTCGCCAGCCTCTTGACCATATCGTATGCCGCTTCTGTCGGCGTGGGAACCTTTCTGTCCAGCTCCTCCTCGTGATAGATGCCGGGAACAATGGACGACGCCATGTGTTTGAGCCCCTCAAGGCCGTGAAAGGCGCTCTCAGGTTCAACGGCAATAACCCCTATGTCCCTGTTAAACTCCTTGAGCCTCCTCCCCGTACCCATTATCGTACCACCGGTCCCGATACTGGCGACAAAGTGGGTAACGGCGCCGTCCGTCTGCTCTATAATCTCAGGCCCGGTTGTCTCGTAGTGGGCCTTCGAGTTCGATGGATTGTTGTACTGGTCGAGCTTACAGTACTTTTCGGCATTCTCCACGTACAACTTCCAGGCGAGCCGTATGGCGCCGTCGGAACCTTCCATCGGATTCGAGAAGATGACCTTGGCGCCAAAGGCATTAAGGGTCTTTTTCCTCTCCTCACTGACATTCTCCGGAACAACAAGGTCCACCTTATACCCCTTCACCGCCCCTATCCAGGCATAGGCGATCCCCGTATTGCCTGAAGACGAGTCGAGTATTATCTTATCCCGTGTCAACCTGCCGGCCGCCTCGGCATCCTCGATCATCTTAAGGGCCGGTCTGTCCTTGACCGAACCACCGGGGTTGTACCCCTCGAGCTTGGCATAGATATCAATCCCCTTCGGCAGATCAGCGGTAATCCTGTTGATTCTCACGAGGGGTGTATTCCCCACCATCTCAACGGCTGACCGCGTGGCTGCCCGATAGACGTGCGACTTCACTGTCATAACACCCTTCGACCTTCCCATACTCATAGACCGCCCTCTCCTCACCCCTCCTCTTTTATTCTACACGGGCCATCTTAAAGTGGAGTCGACGCCAGTGATTCTTGATAGGATTGGTAAAGAATAGGGGCATTAAAAAAGATACTTTCCCCTACTCTATAACGTCCAGCTCTATTGGTTCGACCTTCACCCCTTTTTCAATAAAAAAGTTTATTGCCCCCTCAACCTCATCGGGCTCACCGTCGAGTTCGAGAGCAACCAGCCCTATCTTGTCCGATACCGTAGCCTGCCTGATATTTGTCACTACCTTAAAGAGCTGGGCCGCTTTGTAGATGAGCGGCTCCTTTATCAGTGCAACGGGATAGTTAAGATAAACTCTCTTTTTCACGCCATGCCTCCGGCAATCGCTGGGACAATTGAGACCTCATCCCCATCCTTCAACTCGGTCTCCATGTTGCTCTTGAACCGTATATCCTCATCATTGACGTAGAGATTGACAAACCGTCTCACCTTACCCTCCTCGTCACAGATCCTCTCCTTCAGGCCGGGGTAATTCTTCTCCAGGTCATCGATCAATGTTGTGACAGTGCTCCCCTCCGCGCTCACCTCATCACTACCGTTGGTAATCTTTCGTAGAGGGGTCGGTATTCTCACCTTTACAGCCATCTTCTACCTCCCATTAGTTATGTTATCCTTTTAGTACTGTTAACCTGAAGCAGCCATTCTCCCTCTTGACAGCAACGATCCTGTGTCCCTCATCCCTGAGGCTCTCCGGAATGTTCTGAGTGGGCTCTCCCTCATCGAGGATTATTTCGAGGAGCCGGCCGGTATCCATCGATTCCGGCTTGAGTGTGGTCTTGACAAAGCTCATGGGAGATAACACTCCCCGCAGATCCAGCTTTTCATCGACCTCTCTTACATTCATCCGCTTAACCTTCTGTGGAGGCTTTTATCATGAGATACAATCCCCCCTGACTCTATGCCCTCATCGCATACGCCTTGCCGCCCGTCTCGATGAGCTTATCAAATTCATTGATATTGGCCTCTATGACGGCAGGCTCCGGGAGCTCCCCGTAGAGGGCCTCCTGGGTCTTGAGGCCGTTCCCCGTTATGGAGACAACGATGGACTCATCCTTCGGAATCCTTCCCTGCTCTATCAGCTTCTTTGTAACACCGAGTGTGACACCGCCGGCCGTCTCGGCAAATATCCCCTCCGTTTCGGCAAGAAGCTTCATGGCGCTGATAATCTCCTCATCGGTCACATCCTCCGCCCAGCCACCGCTCTCCCGGATCGTCTTCACCGAATAGTAGCCATCCGCGGGGTTCCCTATGGCGAGAGACTTCGCAATGGTATTGGGCCGAACAGGCTTTATCAACTCCTCCCCCTCCTTGACGGCATTCACGATGGGGGCGCATCCGGCCGCCTGTGCGCCATAGACCCTGGTATCATTGCCCTCAACAAAACCAAGCTTCTCCATCTCACTGAAGGCCTTACCAATCTTCGTTATCAGTGAACCGCCCGCCATGGGGACGACGATATGCCTCGGCAGGCGCCACCCCATCTGCTCCGCTATCTCGTACCCGAATGCCTTTGAGCCCTCGGCATAGTAGGGCCTGATGTTTATGTTAACAAATGCCCACCCGTATTTTCCAGCAATTTCACTACAGAGCCTGTTGACCTCATCGTAGGCGCCCTTTATCCCCACCACTTTCGACCCGTACACAAGGGTTCCCAGAATCTTCGTCCTCTCGAGGTCGGCGGGGATGAAGACGTAACTCTCCATGCCGCAGGCCGCCGCGTTCGCCGCCACGGAGTTGGCGAGATTGCCCGTTGAGGCGCAGGCAACGATCTTGAAGCCGAACTCCCTCGCCTTCGATATGGCGATGGCAACCACCCTATCCTTGAATGAGAGGGTGGGGTGGTTGACGGCATCGTTCTTGATATAGAGCTCTTCGACCCCCAGAGCCCGTGCGAGGTTACTCGCCCTGACAAGAGGGGTATAACCGACATCGAGACCGATGGTGGGGTCGCTGTCAAGGGGCAGGAGCTCGCGATAACGCCACATATTCGGGGCACGCTCCTCGATGACCTCCCTTGAAATGAGTTTCTTTATGGCATCATAGTCGTACACCACCTCAAGGGGACCGAAGCAGAACTCACAGACATGAAGGGCCTCCTTTGGATATCCCTTCCCGCACTCTCTGCATTTCAAACCCTGCACACAGCTCATCACTATTGCTCCATTTACTCAGCGTCACATAATCAGAATGGCAAACTCACCGTAGGCTT
This sequence comes from Thermodesulfobacteriota bacterium, assembly GCA_046757185.1. Taxonomy (GTDB): domain Bacteria; phylum Desulfobacterota; class GWC2-55-46; order S146-70; family JAUXIU01; genus JBHHTR01. The sequence goes on along the minus strand of JBHHXU010000014.1, from coordinate 4,340 downwards.
TTGCACGCTCTTCCATTCTCAGGTATATCTTGGTGGTGCTGAAACTGGATTATAAATTATGGCATAAATTGTGCTGCTTGTCACGAAGAAGAGAAAAAGCTACTCCCTCTCTTTCATGAGAAACTGCCCGTCTTCATAGTCGATCTCCATGCCGGACAGTATATCCGCATCGCTCTCGTCTATAATAACAGGGATCCCCTGGACATCAACCGGACACATATCAGACGAGCTCCCCTTGTAATAAAACTCAACTGAGCACTGGACTGTATCCGTCCCCGGCACCTCCCTCATATTGATTGCCGGCAGCGGCTCCTTTTTGTGCGTACTGCGGATATACTCCATCATATTCAGAATGGTCTCTCGTGCTTTTTTTGTAAACGTAAAGTTGATTTTCATTATCCTCTCCCTGCTCAATAGATTTTCTTCTCTTGCCTGCTCCAAGTTTTATAGTACCTTATCTATACTACGGTATGCCAAAAAATCATGCGCGTAAGTACTTGCTTTTGTCCTTCCTAGGAAGTGGAATGTAGCATACACCCCTCTTCCCATCAAGGGGTTATTGAAAAATAGGGTAGGGCTGTTTCACACGTCCTATCCACTCCGATAGATTCCCCCTTTCAGGACCTCCGGTAACCACCGGCTACATACAACGGGTTCTTCTCACCGGATATACCGACATCCTGGAGCACCTCGTTCAGACTCCCCGTCCTGTATCCCTGGAGATCCATCGTAATATAGGTGAAGCCCGCCCCTCTGAACCTCTCAAGAATAATAACCCTCGTTTCATCATCCACCACTCTGTCAAAATCGGACGGCTCGACCTCTATCCGCGCCGTATCGCCGTGGTATCTCACCCGGAACTGCCTGAACCCCAGGTCAAAGAGGATATCCTCGCAGAGAGCAACCTGCCCCAGCCGCTCCTCCGTGATCTCTGTCCCGTAGGGAAAACGGGAAGAGAGGCACGCCAGTTGGGGTTTTTCCCACGTATCGAGGCCCAGTTCACGGCTCAATTCCCTGATATCCCCCTTGGTGAGTCCCGCCTCTGCGAGGGGGCTCCTCACCTTCAACTCCGCAGCGGCGTCACTACCGGGACGGTAGTCACCCCTGTCGTCGAGGTTGGTCCCGTCAGCGACGAAGGCAATTCCGAGTTCACCGGCCTTTTCGAGGCAGAGCTTAAAGAGCTCACTCTTGCAGTAGTAGCAGCGCCTCTCGCCATTTTCTGAGAAACGGGGGATGAGCAGCTCATTGGACTCAACAACGATATGAGATGCCCCCATCTCACCGGCAAGCCTTCTTGCCTCTTCAAGCTCCCTTTCCGGGTAGGTCGGTGATGTCGCCGTGAGGGCAACCACCCTCGCACCGAGGGCCTCCCGTGCCGCCTTTAAGAGGAAGGTCGAATCGACCCCTCCAGAGAAGGCGACGAGGAGCGATCCCATCTCACGGAGTATCCTCTCGAGCTTCGCAAGCTTTTCTTCTCCCCCCACGCCGGACACGTTACTCCTCACCATCGAACCCTCAGACCCTCATCTCCTCCAGGGAGTTATCATCAATGGGTGAGTCCACCGTAAAGATCTCCTTCCCCTCCTCTGTCAGAAGCCTCACCGTCCCCCTCTCAGAGGCTTTCCTCCCCGCATAACGGAGGAGCATCCTCCCCACGAGGTTCCGTGTGCCGTTCCCCGTCCACCCACAGACCACCGCAACGGGGCCGGTAAAGTTGACAGGCTCAACGAGGGCATCCTCTGTCTGCCGGAGCTTTTTCAGACGCTCATTGTCCGCCTCATCCCTCCCGACAACGATCTTCACACCATCAGCGGTCCTGAAGTGCCTTCCGCTCTTCAGTAACTGGAGGTCCCTCGTTGAGACACGATCCTCATGGTCGAGGAGGTCACGGACCTTTCTGGAAAAAATCTTGTCGGTCAGGAGACATCCGCCCGAAGGGCACGGATAGTCCACCAGTTCATAGGCATCAGCAAGGTCCATCTGGGGTCTCCTCGTCCTCCCGACAAAGCCCAGGAGCCTCTCCCGGTCGACGACACCCGCCTGCTCATCCTGACCGGCCCGAACATGGCCGGCAAGAGCGGGACGCAGGATGAGCCCGTCGAGACCGCTCTCACGCTCTATTATCCTGAAGGTATCCCTCCGCTGGCTCATCGGCCTCTGCCCCAGCACCTCGCCGGTAAAAAGAAAGGAGGCGCCTATCTCCTTCATGTACTCCCTGGCACGACCGAACATATATATCCGGCAGTCAATGCACGGGTTTATCCCCTGACCGTAGCCGAATTTCGGCCTTCGCACGACATCTATATAGTCGAGCCCCTTAAAGAGAACCTTATAAGGCACGCCGAACTCCTCGGCAACCCTCGCCGCTTCACTCTTACACCCCCTCTTTTGCGATGTACAGTTACAGAAGACAGAGGTAAAGTTGAGGGCAACAACCTCTATCCCCTGATCAAGCATCACCTTCACCGCCAGGGTACTGTCAAGCCCCCCCGAAAGCAGGGCAACCGCCCTCCTGTTCATCGTCAACCTCCAATAAATCCTTGTATTCCTAACCGAAAAAACATTATACTTGTTACCTTATAAATGTCAAAACATTTCATTTGCTTATGAAGGCTGAACAGTTTATAACCCTATTCCTCGTCGTTGCCATAGGGTATCTCCTCTACCTCATCATGGTGCCCTTCTGGATACCCCTCTTCTGGGCGGTTGTCCTGACCATCCTCTTCTACCCCCTCTATCAGTGGCTCAGGTTAAGGATACGCTTTGACGGGGTCGCCTCCTTTCTCACCTGTATTATTATTACCCTCTTCATCACCATCCCCGTCAGCTTTATCGGGGTATCGCTGGTGAATGAGATGCTCGCCATATACGAGTGGGCCGACGACTATGTTCAGAGGTCCGCATTCCGTATCCAGGATTCTCCATCCTTTATAGTCACCTATATAAAAGATTTTCTGGACCGGTACATAGATGTCTCCATCCTCGACATGAGGAATATCATCTTAAAGAGCGTCAAGGAGGCGAGCAGCTTCCTCGCCCAGAATGTCACCGGCATGTTAACGAACTTTACCGGCTTTATCTTCAACATCTTTCTGAGCCTCTTCGCCATGTTCTACCTCTTCAAGGACGGCGACCATATGGTGGAGCGGCTCATGGAGTTCCTGCCCCTCAGTGAAAAGGACGAGCGGACCATCTTCAAGAAAAACCGGGAGGTTATCTATGCGACCCTCTACGGCGGGGTACTCGTGGCGTTGGTACAGGGGTGTATCGGAGGAATCACGCTCTGGATCCTCGGCTTTGCATCGCCCGTCTTGTGGGGAACACTTATGGCCGTCCTCTCCTTCATCCCCATGCTCGGCCCGCCCATCATATGGGTGCCGGCATCGATATTCCTCATCATTCAGACAAGCTACATCAAGGCCATCATCCTGATTGCCATCGGCATCTTCGTCATTGGCCTCGTGGATAACCTGCTCAGGCCGATTGTTGTGAGCGGCAAGACAAAGATCCACCCCCTCCTCCTCTTCTTCAGCATCCTGGGGGCCCTGAAGGTATTGGGCTTCATAGGAATTATCGCCGGCCCCATCATCCTCTCTCTCTCCCTCGCAGCCCTCGACATCTACAGGGCCAGCTACAACCAGAGAAGGGGGAATAATCATACACCATGACGGCAGAACTCGAACAGCTCGATGGATTTACATCAACAAGGGAACGTCAGAGGAGCGAAGGGGGCAGCGCGCTCCTCCCCGCGTCCCTCTTTGCAGCAACGGTGGTCACCACCCTCGCCTCAGGAGCGCTCCAGCAGGGGTTGGATATCTTCCATAACCCCTCGACCATTCTCCAGGGGTACCCCTTCTCCATTGCCATCATCGCCATCCTCGGCACCCATGAGCTGGGACACTTCTTTGCATCGAAGAGGCACAGGGTGGTCACCACCGTCCCCTACTTCATCCCCGGCCCCCCCCTGCCACCCATGGTGGGGACATTCGGGGCCGTCATCAGGATAAAGTCACCCATCGTCCACCGAACGGCGCTGATCGACATAGGAGCGGCGGGACCGATTGCCGGCTTCATCGTCTCCATCGCCGTTACCGTCTGGGGGCTGGCCCTCTCACCCGTCCTCCCAGCACCCTCCGGAGAGGGGCATATTATCTTCGGCTCTTCCCTCATCTTTCACGCCCTCTCCTTTCTTGTCCTCGGCCCCATACCGGCCGGTTACGATATATTCCTCCACCCCGTGGCCTTTGCGGGGTGGATAGGATTCTTTATCACCTGCATGAACCTCCTCCCCATCGGGCAACTCGACGGAGGGCACGTCCTCTACGCCTTGCTGCGGAAGA
>JBHHXU010000013.1:0-13339 GCA_046757185.1 Thermodesulfobacteriota bacterium | reverse complement strand
GTTAAAGCCTACCGTCAGTTCGGATCTAACCGATATGAACTTGTTCTTCTCTTTTGACAACAGGTTGCTTCCATGAGTTGTGCTGCAAAATTGTAGCACAAGCACCATGCTCGAGAGTCCATGACGGCCATTTCTGTCCTGAACCGTTAATGATAGACGCCGATATCGAGATAGGAGCGGGCTATCTTTTCAATGGCGATGGCGTATGCTGCGGTACGGTAGTCATCTACCTTGTCGTTTGTTGCCTTTACCTCGATAATCTCCTGCATGGCCTGGCGCATGCTTTCGCTGAGACCTGAACGGACGAGGTCTATCTCTGACGCACCGTGCGCCATCCTGGATTTCATGCTCTCAGTAAGGGTTTTCCCCGTTATCTCCTCGATGGTACGGCTGAGTTCCTGCCCCCTCCTCACTTCGTAACGGTGCTGCATACGGCCGAAACGAATGTGTGACAGGTTCTGAATCCATTCAAAGTAGGAGACGATGACACCGCCGGCATTCAGATAGGCATCGGGTATCATGGTGACGCCCCGTTTTCTCAATATCTTATCGGCCTCGAAGGTGACCGGCCCGTTTGCTGCTTCGGCGATCATCGTTGCCTTGATACGGTCGGCATTCCATGCGTTGATGACCGCCTCCATGGCTGCCGGGATCAGGATGTCGCACTCCATTTCGAGGACCTTGCTCCCCTCCTCCACATAGGTGGCGCCGTGAAATCCCTTGACCCCCTTTTCCGTTATGAGGTGTTGACGCACCTCCTCAACGGGCAGACCCTTTTCGTCAATGAGGGCGCCGTCGTATTCGATGATTGCCACTATCTTCGCCCCGTCCTCCTCGGAGAGGAACTTCGCCGCATGGTAACCGACGTTGCCCAGACCCTGCACGATGATACGCTTTCCCTCGAGCCCACCCTCGAGACCGGCCGCTTTTACATCATCGGGGTGGTCGAAGAACTCCTGGAGGCCGTACTGGACCCCCCGTCCGGTGGCCTCTACACGACCGACAACGCCGCCGTACTTCACCGGCTTTCCGGTAACACACCCGATGTAATTCACATTATCCGGCCTGAGGTGCTTATAAGTATCTGCTATCCACGCCATCTCGCGTTCGCCGGTCCCCATATCGGGGGCGGGAACGTTGGTGGCAGGGGAGAGAAACCCCTTGTTTGTCAGGTCCCTCGCAAATCGTCGTGTGATTGACTGGAGCGCCTCTCGGTCATAATTGCGCGGTTCGAGGTTAACTCCACCCTTTGAACCTCCGAAAGGGACATCGACAATGGCACACTTGTAGGTCATAAGGGAGGCGAGAGCCTCAACCTCATCCTGGTTGACGGTAGAGGCGTACCGGATACCCCCCTTGGCGGGGAGGCGGTGGGTGTTGTGAACGGCGCGCCATCCGGTGAAGACCTCTATCTTGCCGTTGATGACGACCGGGAAGCGGAGCTGGAGGACTTCATTACAGGTCTTGATTGCCCCCGCTACCCCCTCATCAAGGTCAAGCACCTCAACGGCACGGTCTACCATGCAGTTTACACTTTCACAGAATGTGAACTCCTTCCCCTTCCCATGTGTCATGTCAACCTCCCTTTTGATAATATGTTTTTAATACTCGCGGTATCATTCATAGAATAGGCAAAATGAAAGATATATTTAATGGTTAATGGTTGGCGATAAATGGACGTCCGGAGCGCAGCCTGCTTTAGTGGACATTGGGGAAGAAATTGGCAAAAAGCGGCACTGGCACACGTGAGTCATCCGGATTGATACCCCTGGCTTGAGCTGGGGGCTGTCATTGGTACGTTGATGGATAACAGTAACAGCTAACGTGTAGAATCATAGTACATACCGGAATAATTGCAACTCTTTTTTACGGGACGTTCGTGAAGGGGCGCCCTGTTAAATATAGAGGGTCCGGTTGATAAATAGAGAGAGTTCTGCTACTATTTATACATTGCGGTTGTCGCCTTCAACCCCTATGAGCAAACCTGTTATTCTCGTATCAAATGACGATGGCATCGATTCCGAAGGGATTTTCGCTCTTGCCGATGCTCTCAAGAGGGTGGGGGAGGTCTATGTCGTTGCGCCGGACAGGGAGAGGAGCGCTGCCAGCCATTCACTTACCCTCCACAAGCCGCTCAGGGTTGACAAGGTAGGGAAGAGGATGTATGCCGTCAACGGGACACCGACCGACTGCGTTAATCTCGCTATCAACGGCATCCTTCCCAAGCGGCCTGACATCGTTGTGTCGGGAATAAACAGAGGGGGGAACCTCGGTGACGATGTGACCTATTCGGGAACGGTCTCGGCGGCCATAGAGGGGACCCTCCTCGATGTGCCCTCCTTTGCGGTATCACTGGCCACAAAGAGAAACTTCAATTTCGAGGCGGCGGCGGAGTTTTCGATCAGGCTTTCCCGTCACATCATAAGGGACGGCCTCCCCGAGGATACCCTCCTCAATGTCAATGTCCCGCCTGTCAGGAGGGTCAAGGGATACAGGATAACCAGACAGGGGAAGAGGATCTACGACAATGCTATCGTGGAGAAGGTTGACCCGAGGGGGAAGAAGTACTACTGGATCGGCGGAAACGAGCTGAAGTGGGAGGGTGGCAGGGATACCGACTTCTATTCCGTCTCAAAAGGGTATATCTCTATTACCCCCCTCCACCTCAATATGACGAACGACGATTCCCTTGAGGATCTAAGAGACATCACCATATAGGAGCAGGCCATACGATTTTCAAGGAAGGACGATAACTATACCCGGGCACGACAGGTGATGGTTGAGACCCAGATCATTCCCCGCGGCATACGGGATGAGAGGGTCATCGATGCCATGATCGAGGTGCCGAGGCACCTTTTCGTGGAGGAGGGGCTGAAGGAGCAGGCGTACAACGACTATCCCCTTCCCATCGGCGAGGGTCAGACCATATCACAGCCGTACATCGTCGCCCTTATGACGGAGAGTCTCGATCTGAAGGGGTATGAGAGGGTTCTGGAGATCGGGACCGGATCGGGGTACCAGACGGCCATCCTTGCACTCCTCGCCGAGAAGGTCTATACCGTCGAAAGGATACCGGTTCTCGCATCGAGGGCGAGGAGGCTCCTCGACGAAGTCCACTGCTCCAATGTCGTCATAAAAATATGCGACGGGACCGGCGGCTTGCCCGAGGAGGCGCCCTTCGAGGCCATCATCGTGACGGCGGCCTCCCCGGAGGTTCCGGAGATACTCGTGAAGCAGCTTTCGGACGGTGGGAGAATGATCATACCGGTCGGCACGGAGTACGAGCAGACCCTTCTGAAGGTGAGCAGGCGGGGTGAGAGGTTCTTCAAGGAGTCGCTGGGGGGGTGCAGGTTCGTCAAGCTCATAGGGCAGCACGGCTGGTCCGCGAAGAAGGCTGAGGGGCTCAATTGAAGCGGCTCTATGACTGGGTGCTGAGCTGGGCCCACACCCCGTACGGATCATTTGCCCTCTTCTTCCTCGCCTTTGCCGAGTCGTCCTTCTTTCCCATCCCTCCCGATGTCCTCCTCATCGCCCTTGCTATCTCGATTCCCCTCCGCTCCTTCCGGTACGCCCTCATCTGTTCGGTGGGCTCACTCTTCGGGGGGATATTCGGTTACCTTATCGGCTACATGTTCATGGAGGGGGTGGGGAACAGGATAATAGAGATATACCACTTCCGGGAGAACTACGAGTACATACAGAAGCTCTACAGGGAGTACGACGCGTGGGCCGTCGGCATCGCAGGGTTCACCCCCATACCGTACAAGGTCTTTACCATTACCGCCGGGGCGTTCAAGATCGACTTCTGGGTCTTTGCCATCGCCTCGGCGGTAAGCAGGGGGGCTCGCTTCTTCATCGTCGGCGGGATTATCTACTACTACGGGGAGGGGATAAAGCGGTTTATCGACAGGTACTTTAACATCCTCTCCATTGCCTTTGTCGTCATTCTCATTGCCGGTTTTATCGCCGTCAAGTTCCTCTTTAAATGATCAGGATTGTTCGCTCCATTTCATTACATGTCATAACCTGTCACATCATCCTCGCCTGCGTGTTCTCTCTCATCGTTGCCGGATGCGGCGTCAAGTTCGGGGTGTATCACACCGTGGGGAGGGGGGAGACCCTCTGGAGAATATCGAGGACCTACGGCGTAGAGCTCCAGGAGGTTGCGGAGCTGAACAACATCCAGGACTCGAGGCAGGTGCGGAGGGGGCAGAGGATATTCATTCCGGGTGTTACCAGGGTGTTGAAGGTGGAGCCGTACAAGCCGCCGAAAGACCGGTCGGTCAAAAGGAGGGTGAGAGAGGGAAAGATCAGGGTGGAGAAGGGGAAGTTTGCGTGGCCCCTGAAGGGGAAGATCCTCTCACCCTTCGGGATGCGTGACGGGAGAAGACACAACGGAATCGATATCAAGGCCCCCAGGAGCGCCAAGATAAGGGCGTCGGCGGACGGTGAAACGGTTTACAGCGGCAACAGCATAAAGGGATACGGCAACATGGTGATACTCAAGCACCGTGAAAACTTCTTCACCATCTACGCCCATAACAGCAGGAATCTTGTCAAGGTACGTGACAGGGTGCAAAGGGGCGACACCATTGCCCTCGTCGGGGATACCGGTGATGCGAATGGCTATCACCTCCACTTTGAGATAAGGAGTGGGAAGAAGCGGAGGAACCCCCTCTTCTTCCTGCCTTGACGGTTAGAGCGATTATCCGTATAATCCGAGACACAAATCCACGGGAGGTACTGTATGGTTGACAAGCTTAAGGAGGTAATCAGGGATATTCCGGACTTTCCCAAGAAGGGGATAATCTTCAAGGACATCACGACCCTCCTCAAGGATCCCTACTCGTTTCAGAGGACCGTTGACCTCCTTGGCCACAGGTACATCGGGAAGGGGATAGAGCTGGTCGTCGGCGTCGAGGCGAGGGGGTTTATCGTCGGCGCCGCCCTGGCCTATAAGCTCGGGGCCGGGGTGATACTGGTCAGGAAGCCGGGGAAGCTTCCCCATAAGACGATAAGCGCCTCCTATGAGCTGGAGTATGGAACGGACACGCTCGAGATCCATCAGGACGCCATTCACAAGGGGGAGAAGGTTCTGATTGCGGACGACCTCCTCGCAACGGGGGGGACGGTATCGGCCGTTATCGATCTCGTTGAGGAGCTTGGAGGGAAGATTGTCGAGTGCGCCTTCCTGACCGAGCTCGAGTTCCTCAAGGGGAGAGAGAAACTCAAGCCCCACAAGGTCTTTTCACTGATAAAGTATCAGTAGCAGGTTACGCTGCCCCCTCGCTCCTTTCAGGCCTCTCCTGAGTGGGGGGAGGGGGTAATTAGCTCTCATCACCGCTCTCCCCGGACTCCTTCTTTTTCCCGAAAACCCTTGCGCCGATAATACCCAGCTCGTAGAGGAGGATCACCGGCCCCGCCATGAGGAGCTGACTGAATATGTCGGGCGGGGTGAGGAGGGCCGCGAAGATTACCGCGAGGACGATGGCGTACCGCCGGTAGCGGGAGAAGAGGGGGGCGTCCACCATGCCGAACCGGGCGAATATGGTCATGAAGAAGGGGAGCTCGAAGACGATCCCGAAGGCGATAAGGAGCTTGATGGCGACTGAAAAATAGAGGGCTATCGAGAGCTCCGGACGGAGCTCCTCATGGGCAAAGCTCAGGAGGTACGTGAAGCCGAAGGGGAAAACTACCTTGTAGGCGAAGAGGAGCCCCAGAAAGAAGAAGACGGTCGAACAGAGGACGATCGGCAGAAACCAGCGCCTCTCCTCCTCGTAGAGGGCGGGGGCCACAAAGCCCCATACCTGATGGAGGATGATGGGGCTCGCTAGAACGATGCCGGCAACAACGGAGACCTTGAGGTAGGTGAAGAACGGTTCGACGACCCCAAGAAAGACGAGGGAAGTTGTTCCAGGTGGGAGGGCCTCCACGAGAGGGGCCGCGAGGAACTGGAAGAGGGCCTCCGAGAAGGTGTAACAGATGAGGAAACCGGCTGCTGCGGCGATGACGGAGATGATGAGCCTTCTTCTTAGTTCAAAGAGATGGGAAGTTAACGGCATCGAGCCGTCTTCCTGTTCAGCCATCTCCTGACATGCCTTCCTCCCGCTTCCCGGCGGACTCTTTTACATCACCCCTCTTCTTTTCCCCCTCTGCGGGGGATGTGCTCTTCTGTTGGGTGCGGTGGTTTGGTGCGTTGAGGTCGAGGTCGATGACGCTCTTCCTTATCTCATCCGATGCCGTTCTGAATTCCCTCATAGCCCTGCCCAGGGCCTTTGCCAGCTCGGGGAGCTTTTCGGGCCCCAGAACAATCAGGGCGATAACGAGGATCACGAGAATTTCGGTGAATCCTATACCGAACATTTATCCCTCATAATGCATTAATCACAGAGTACACCTGTCTGCGTGCGTCGCACAGGCAGGTCTGTGCTCTCTGTGGTTGCATAACCCATAATTTGGTAATTATGAGGTGGATTCCCGGGAGGCCTCCTCAGGAGGATGAACGGTGAGAACCGGGCAGGGCGACTTCCGCAACACCCGCTCCGTTGTGCTTCCGAAGACGAGACGGTCGATACCGGACTTTCCGAGGGAGCCCATTACGATGAGATCACTGCCTTTTTCCTCTGCGCAAAGTATGATTTCCTTGTAGGGGATTCCTGCAACGACGGAGTAGTCGTAGTCTTCTACACCCCTCAGGTTCTTCAGGCAGAAGCTCTTCAGTATCTTTTCAGCCCCTCTCTTCATTTCGTCATCCAGCTTCTCATAGCTGAGGTGGGGCACATAGAAACCGGTCGCTTCGGCGGATTCGTCTATAACGTGGAGGACGTGAAGCTGCGCCTTATACTCCTGAGCCAGGGAGACGGCGTAGGTGAGGGCATGCTCGGAAGCGGCGGAGAAGTCGGTCGGAAAGAGAATCCTGGTAAACCGCTGCTCAGGTATCGGGGCATTATCAGGGGACATAGCCATATCTTAGTACAAGGGGGGCGCCATTTCAACACAATTCTTGATATTGGGAACAGATTTCATATCTGTCTCCGGAGTGTGTGCAAGTTTCATATTGACAACAAGTAGTTAATCTGTAAAGATTAAAAAATACCACGTAAAGCCTACTTAGAGGAAATCTGCCATGCTTGGTCTCGGGACTACTGAACTCATAATCATCTTCGTCATCGTCCTCATCGTCTTCGGTGTGGGGAAGCTCCCACAAATCGGCGAGGGGCTCGGTAAGGCCATCAAGGGGTACAAGAAGGCGACGAGCGAAGACGATGTGATCGATGTGACGCCGAAGAGCTCCGACACTGACGAGACAAAGAAGGACTCAAACAAACCTGAACAGTAATCACATCGTCTCTTTCCTGTTTCACTGCGTTTACCCTTTCTTCCGTACTACTAATCACCGCCGCCCTTTTTTCTCTCCTTCCTCTCCTTCTCCTTTTTCTTTGAACATTCGGAACAGGCGTACTTCTTTTCATGCCGTACCGTGAGGCGGTCGTACCCCTCATCCAGCGCCACCCTCTGAAGGGTATCGAACCCCCTGCCGCAGAAATCACACCGTAACATACTCCCCCTCCCTGTTCTTGCGATAGACCGCTTTGGGTTTCGTCGTCTCTCCCGCAAGGGCCTCCCGAAACGCTTCCATGCTGTCTCCGCCAAAGGCAATGACGAGGCCGCACTGTGACGGCGCTATGAGCGCCTTCGGTGACGGGTAGAGTTTGAAGGGGACGCCCCTCTCCTTGAGGACCTTCTCTGCCTTCAGCACCTTGTGGGTCGAGGAAAATGTCGCCACATACTCCACGGTGGTGAAGTGTAGCAGGTTTGAAATATTTTGACAACGGAACAAAAGAGAACCGGTGGGAATTCTTCATATGGGGATGAATGAAGGGGTTACTCTTATTGAAAGGTCTTTGATCAAGACTGTTAAGAAGGAAGCTGACACCTCACCCCCTTAAACCAAAAGGATTGACACCTCTCATGTGCAGTGGTAGAAGCTTTCCTGTGAGATGTGATCACCACTCTTTAGAGGGGGTGCTGTAGATTCTTGAAACCTTATTCATAAGCAGGGCGCTCTACACGAAGAGGGTTGCTGTCATGCGGAGAATACTGCTTCTCTATAGTCTCACGGGATTTTTCTTTTATGTTGTATTAGCAGGGCCGGTATGTGGAGAAAAGGTGACGGAGAATAAACCATCAGGAAATCAGAGTCTCATGACCATCTTCATGACCGGTGATGTCATGACGGGGAGGGGCATTGACCAGGTGCTGCCCCACCCGGGCGACCCCCTCATCCACGAGCCGTTCATGAAAAGCGCCGAAGGGTATGTGGAACTTGCCGAGGAGGCGAACGGGCCCATCAGTAAGCCGGTCTCCTTTTCATACATCTGGGGAGACGCCCTCGATGAACTGGAGCGGGTGGCGCCGGATGTGAGGATAATCAACCTGGAGACAAGCGTAACGAAGAGTAACGACTATTGGAAGGGCAAGGGGATAAACTATCGGATGGACCCGGAGAATATCCCCGTTCTGGCGGTAGCGGGGATAGATTACTGGTCCCTTGCGAACAACCATATCCTCGACTGGGGATATTCGGGCCTGGCGGAAACAGTGGAAACATTGAGGAAGACGAAGGTGAAGAGCGGCGGGGCGGGGCGTAACCTTCGAGAGGCGGAGACGCCTGCGGTGATAGAGGTCGAGGGGAAGGGGAGGGTGATCGTCCTCTCGTATGGATCGGTGACGAGTGGGATACCCTACCGTTGGGCCGCCTTGAAAGAGAGGCCCGGTGTGAACCTGTTACGGGATTTTTCCGACAAAACGGTCCAACATATCAAGGAAGAGGTGGAGGCGGTAAAAGAAGAGGGCGATATCGTTGTTGCATCTCTTCACTGGGGAGGCAATTGGGGTTACCATATCCCCTCTGACCAAAGAGCATTAGCCCACAGACTTGTTGACGACGCTGGCGTCGATCTCATCCATGGACATTCATCCCACCACGTCAAGGGAATAGAGGTTTATAAGGGGAAATTGATTGTCTACGGCGCGGGAGACTTTATCACCGACTATGAGGGAATCGGCGGCTATGAAGGGTATAGAGGCGATCTGGGCTTGATGTACTTTGCGAGTCTGGAGCCGTCGACGGGAAGGCTCGTTCAATTGAGAATGACACCGACACAGGTCAGGCGATTGCAAGTTAATCGAGCATCAGGGGCCGATGCATCGTGGCTCAGAGATACCTTGAATAGAGAAGGGAAAAAGCTCGGCACTCACGTGGAGGTGGAAGAGGATCAGACGCTGCTCCTCCGGTGGGATTGACTCTACCTCTCCCCTTGACCCCTCCTTATGAGTTAAGAATATCCGCACAATCTCATTGTCGCCGGTCTTACACAAGTTACCCCCCCCATCGCCGCCCTGTTCTCGGCGGTGAAAAGTATGATACAATTTCCAAATGATATCAGATTCGACCATTAGAAAGCTGACCGATGTCGTCGGCAGGGAGAACATCCTCACCTCGAAGGAGGAGAGGCTCTGCTACGCCTACGACGCGACGAACCAGCAGTTCCTCCCCGATGCCGTCCTCTTCCCCCGGAGCGCCGGTGAGATATCAGAAGTCATGCGGCTCGCGAACAGTGAAGGCTTTCCCGTAATCCCGCGGGGGGCGGGCTCCGGGGCATCAGGCGGGAGCCTCCCCGTTGAGGGCGGAGTCGTCCTCTCCCTCGAGCAGATGAACCGCATCATCGGGATCGATCCCGGTAACCTCACCGCCGTTGTTGAGCCGGGAGTGGTCAATGTTGACCTACAGATAGAGGCGGAGAAGCACGGCCTCTTCTTCCCCCCCGACCCGTCGAGCCTCAAGTTCTGCACCATAGGAGGGAATATCGCCGAGTGCGCCGGTGGCCCCCGAGCGGTGAAGTACGGCGTCACCAGGGACTACATCCTCTCCCTCGAGGTCGTCCTGCCGACGGGCGAGATTATAGAGACCGGCGTCCGGACATTGAAGGGCGTCGTCGGCTACGACCTGACGAGGCTCATGGTCGGCTCCGAGGGTACCCTCGGCGTGGTCACACAAGCGACGGTGCGTCTTCTCCCTCTTCCCGAGGCGGTAAAGACGATGCTGGCGGTCTTCAGGGACCTCTCCGATGCCGGGAGGGCCGTTGCCTCCATCATGAATTCGAAGATCCTGCCGTCCGCTCTGGAACTGATGGATATGGTCTCAATCCGGTGTGTGGAGGAGAGCCTGAACCTGGGTATCCCCGAGGCGGCGGAGGCGATTCTTCTCATCGAGCTTGACGGCGAGGAGGGGTTGGTCGAAAGGCAGTCGGAAGCAGTGAAGGGGCTCTGCACGGAGCGGAACGCGGTAAGCGTGAAGGTGGCGGAGGGTAAGATGGAGGTGAGGGAGCTCTGGAGGGTGAGGAGGGCCATACCGCCCGCGCTCATCAAGATCAAGCCGGACAAGATAAACGAGGATGTCGTCGTCCCCCGGAGCAGGATACTCGACCTCATTACGGGTGTTCAGGGAATTGCGAAAGAGAAGAAGCTCACCATTGCGAGCTTCGGTCACGCCGGTGACGGGAATATCCATGTGAACGTCATGGTGGACAGGGGCGACCCCGATGAGGCGAGGAGGGGGAAGGAGGCGGTGGAGGAGGTCTTTAAGCTGACCATCGACCTCGGCGGCACCATATCGGGTGAACACGGCGTCGGAACGGCAAAGGCGCCCTACATCGGCATGGAGCTTAAACCCCCGGCAATCGATGTGATGAGAAGAATCAAGAAGACCCTCGATCCAAAGGGGGTGCTCAACCCGGGGAAGATTTTTCCTGTCACGGAGAGCAGATAACATTCATTGCCGTCCTAAGAAATCTGCTGTAACTATGTAATTAACATGAAAAGATTGGAAGACTATACATATGAGATATCACGGTGCGTCAGGTGCGGTACATGCCGGGGCGTCTGCCCGACCTTCGGTGTCATAAAGCGGGAGGCGGCCAGCGCGCGGGGGAAGGTCTCTCTTGCCGACGCCTACCTGAAGGGGGAGGTGGAGCTGACCGATACGGTACTGAAGCACATCACCGAGTGCGTCCTCTGCGGCGCATGCAGGCAGAGCTGTCCCAACGATGTCCCCGTGCCGGACATCATGATGGCCATGAGGGCGGAGGCCGTCAGGGAGAGGGGACTGCCCTTTCTCCCCTCCCTCATCATGAAGAACCTTCAGAAGCCGGACGCCATCATGGGAAAGGCGCTCAGGGCGGCGTCCCTCGTGCAGGGGCTTCTCTTTAAGAGGGTGCCGGGGGAGAGCGGACTTCACCGGCGCTTCCCCCTTCCCCTGATTCAGGGGGAGCGGCTTGTCCCACCCCTCGCGAAGAGGTTCTTCCTCGACAGTGTGAGGAGGGAGGGGGAGGTCGTATCGACGGGTGACCGTGGCATAAGGGTCGGTTTCTTCGCGGGGTGCATGGTCAACTACGTCATGCCGAACATCGGCACGGCGTCGCTGAAGGTACTCAAAAAGAGCGGGGCCACGGTAGTCGTTCCCCAGGGGCAGAGCTGCTGCGGCATGCCCGCCCTCGGCATGGGCGATGTCGATGACGCGAAGGCCCTTGCCCTGAAGAACCTCGAACTATTTGAGCGGCACGACCTCGACTTCATCACCGCCGCCTGCGCGACGTGCAGCGACGGTTTGAAGAACCGGTTCAGGGAACTCCTCCGGGATGAGGGGCTGGACCTCAAGAGGCGCGTCGATGCCTTCTGCGACAGGGTGAGGGACATTACGGAGCTTCTCGTCAATGAGCTTGGTTTGACAGACGGTACGCTCGACCTGAAACTCTCCAATCCCGCCCCTGTCGTTACCTACCACGACCCGTGTCACCTGAGGAGAGGGCAGGGGATAAAGGAGGCGCCGAGGGAGCTGATAGAGATGACCGGTGCGAAGCGAAAGGAGATGGGACACCCGTGCCGGTGCTGCGGCCTCGGGGGGAGCTTCAACATCACCCACTACGACTTCTCCATGGCGATCAACCGGAGCAAGGCCGAGGACATCAAGGAGACCGGCGCCGATGTGGCGGCCACCGCCTGTCCCGGATGTATCATGCAGCTACGGGACGGCCTCTACAGGTTAGGGGCAAAGACCGAAGTGAGACACGTTGTAGAGCTTCTTGCCGGGAAAATCGATTCAGAATAGCCTGTAAAATATGTAGGTGAGCTCAAGGAAGGCCCCCTGCCGCTCACTCACCGCCTCATTGAACCTCGTGGTGAGAATGGCGCCGTCAGAGAAGAAGGTGGTGTCGGTCCCGGCATCGGACTTCATATACCAGTACCGGTAACCCCCCTCTATTCCAAAACTTTCATAGATGCGGTAACCGACTGATGCATCTATCCCTACACCGTACCCACCGTCAGCCTCGTGGGTAAAGCTCGGGTTCTGCTTAAAATCGGTGCGGAGGTTCCAGACACCCTCTCCACTGTAACTCGTATACGGTATGAAGAGGGTGTTCCCCTTCAGGAAGAGCCCCCGGTAGAGGGGGATGGCCCCTTCAAGTCCGAAAAAGAGGCTCCTCCAGTCGAAGGTGTAGCGAGAATTTAGTCCGGCAAAGGGGCCGGTACCTCCTGTACAGGGGAGGTTGCAGACCTCCTGAAAGCCGTTGGTCATGGTAATCTCCTCATGCCACCCCTGGTACCCGGCGATAACGCCCAGATAGGTCGATATCGTCCCCCAGTTCACCTTCCTGGAGAAAAATCGGTAACTGTACTCGATGTTAAAGTAGTAGAGGTCGTTCCAATCCTTGCCGTCCGCATCGCCCGTACTGAGTGAAAAGATATCCTGACGGTTATCGCTGTTATAGTCACTGTCCCTGTACGTGCCGTCATGCATGCTGCCGAAGCCGTAGCGGAGGGTAAAGGTGCCGGCACTACTCCTTATGCCGCCGGAAATCTCCACCACCTCACTCTCGAGACCGAGATACTCGAGTTCCGAGAGGATATTAGGGGCACCATCTACATCAGCGATATTCCATTTATTATCACCGGTACTGAACCACGTTTTTTGATCGACAAAGAGGGAGAGCGGGGAAGGTGTCACCTCATCATACGGGGTGTAGCGCTCCTCCGCAAAAGCCGGGGAGATGGCGCTAAGGGCAATCGTACAGAGGATGACTGCTGTTATCCTGATAAGCATAGGTAGTCTTCTTAAAGCATTCGTCCTCCGGTGTCAACGATTTTTCGTTACCTGTCCAAAAGGCCAGTAGACAGGGATAGTTAGTCAACGACCACCCCTAAAAGGGGTGGCTTGAGAGGTGACCCTAAAAGGGTTTATATGCTTTACTTTTCCCAAAGTTTGAGTTGATCTATGGAC
>JBHHXU010000012.1:0-13507 GCA_046757185.1 Thermodesulfobacteriota bacterium | reverse complement strand
TGTCGCCCGGTGGCTCAAGGAGCGCAGCAGCGTGAAGGTCCGCATTCAGGGGCACTGTGATGAGAGGGGGAGCAATGAATACAACATCGCCCTCGGTGAGAGGAGAGCGAACAGCGTCAGGAACTACCTCACCACTCTCGGTGTCAGCCCCTCACGGATATCAACGGTGACCTTCGGTGAGGAGCAACCCGTCTGCGGTGAGCACAACGAAGGGTGCTGGTGGAAGAACAGGAGAGGGGAAACCGAGATCGTATCGAGATAAGAGGCGGCCACTAACAGAGGACAGGACTCACGGGACATGAAAGAGAAATGAAGGACTGCCCCCCTCTTGCCGTAACGTACCATTCGGCAATAGAGACGGGGCAGTCTCTTATTGGACGAACAAGGGAAGTCGTCAATTCCTCAGGTGGATAGGGTGAAGGCGGAAGGCTATTAGAAAAACCGTGCGTGACCATGCAAAACTCAGGGTCTTTGATCCGGCTGATGAGGTAGCGCTATTAGTTTATCGGATCACCGCAAGGTTTCCGGGAGGAGAGCACTATGGATTTATCCCTGATTGAGCCAAAGATCATCGAAACGGAGAAAGTCCTGAATGGCTTGATCAGAGCGCCGCGGATTGGTTGATTTACTTCAGTCTTCAGCCTATCCACCGGAGCTGTTACCTGTTTCCAGCGTAACATCTCCGAAACCGACACTATGGAGAAAATGACCGGCAACATACTCAACCTGGGAAACCTCTCAATCGCTCTTCTGCTCATACCCCTCCTCTACGGCTGTGGTCCCGGCTTCCCCATAATGACCGCCGCCCAGGAGGAAATGGTTCTCGACGTTGCACATCTCAAGAAGGAGAGCGCTCGCCACAAAAAACAGCTAGCACGATTGGAGAAGGAGCTCTCCGGTGGCGGTGACGGAGGTCTTGAGGCCCTCGGTTTTGAAATCAAAACAACACGGGCGGAACTCGATGCGGATATGAACGGGATACGGGAGGATATGGCGTCATTGAGGGGGGAGATAGAGGAGGCGAAACACGCATCGGATCTCCTCAGAGAGTCCATAGGGGATATTGAGATAAGGATGGAAGAGAGGGGGGCGTCAAGGGATACGACAGCCGCTCAGAAACAGATTCTCACCGGTTTAGGCTCTCAACTCTCCTCCCTCGGCTCACGCCTGGATAACCTGGAAAAGAGGATTGCCCTTCTCGAAAAGGGGGCCCACGTTACGAAGGGTACGACACCCCCTCAAAAGAAACCGGAGAGCCTCTACAACAGGTCACTTCTCCTCCTCAAGGACAAGAAGTATGAAAAGTCCCTCGCCTCCTTTACCCGGTTCATAGAGCTCTTTCCGAACCACGGTCTCACCGATAATGCCCAGTACTGGATAGGAGAGATATTCTACGCCCGGGGCGACTGGGAGAGGGCGGTGCTGGAGTTCGACGCGGTCATTAAGAAGTACCCCGAGGGTGACAAGGTGGCCGCGGCGCTCCTGAAAGAGGGGCTCTCCTTTCACCGGCTGGGGGCAGATAAGGAGGCCCGGCTCCTCCTTGAGCGGGTCATCGAGAGTCACCCGAAGAGCAGCGAGGCAACTATCGCCAGAGCGAAGCTGAAAAAGATGGAAAAGGGGTTGAAAGGGAAGCAATAACGTGAAGAGAGCGCACCATGTGCCCCGCAGGCCCCTCGGATAAACACCGTCACAGACCGCCAAAGGTTGCTCTGGCGAGATGCGATAACTACGGCGACAATGAAGTACTCTCCGCTCTCCGATCCTCCATTAACCTTCTTGGAGGGATCGAACACCTCTTCAAGAAGGGCGAGAAGGTCCTCCTGAAACCCAACCTCCTTGCCGCAAAACCGGCGGAACTCGCCGTTACGACCCACCCCTCCATCGTCAGGGCCGCCATTACCCTTCTTCGAGAGGCCGGCGCTGCCCCCCTCGTCGGCGACAGCCCCGGCATCGGGAGTGCCGTCAAGGTCGCCGGCAGGTGCGGGATCGCCGATGTCTGCCGGGAGATGGAGGTCGAGCTCATCGATTTCAAGGAGTCGGTGACGGTCATCAACCCCCGGGGTGGGCAATTCAGGAGATTCGAGATAGCGAAGGAGGCGCTGGAGGTCGACGCCATCCTGAACCTCCCGAAGGTAAAGACCCACGCCCAGATGTTTCTCACCCTCGGCGTCAAGAACCTCTTCGGGTGTGTCGTGGGAAAGCGCAAACCCCAGTGGCACCTCTCGGCAGGGGTCGATACGGCCACCTTTGCGAGGATGCTCGTCGACCTCTCCCTCACTCTGAAGCCGCGCCTCACCATCGCCGATGGTATTGTCGGAATGGAGGGAAACGGCCCCGGAAATGGCGACCCCAGGAGACTCGGCTTTATAGCGGTCTCACAGGAGTGTCTCCCCCTCGATACGGTCATCTCGACAATTCTGGGGGCTCAGCCGGAGGATGTTCCTGTTCTGCGTGTTGCGCGGGAGGACAAGAGGGGGGAAACAGAGATTGAAAAGATCACCATTCTCGGAGAGAAGCTCGAAGCGTGCAGGGTCTCTCTTTTCAGGTTCCCTGAAAAGGTTGTCGATATCAACTTCACCGCCACCCTCCCCTACTTTATCAGGAGACGCCTCAAAAAGAGCCTCAGCGTCAAACCCCATATCGAGCACACCCTCTGCTCCCTCTGCAATACCTGTGTGGATCTCTGCCCATCGGGGACCATAACCAAAGAGAAGAAGATCACCATCGATCCTGACGGCTGTATCAGCTGTTTCTGTTGCCAGGAGATGTGCCCCCACGGCGCCATCACCCCCAAGAGCGGCTGGCTCGCCCGGTTTCTGACATAGGAGGGGACGCTCATAAAACAGTTGAAGTAAATGAGATAAAGGGATAGAATTCATCATAAAGGTCGTCCCCTCCCTGTCCCCTCCTTCGACAAGGCCGTAGTGGCGCCGCCGAGGAGTCACACTCACAATCATGAAACGATATCATAAGAGAAACCGCCGTCTACTTCTTTTCACCCTCATGGCCATTGTCACGGGGGCGGTTGTACTCCTCTCTCTCTTTCCCATCGACCTCACCCGACACAGCTCCTTCCTCACTTCACGGATCGAGGAGCGGATAAACGGGGGCGCCCACATAGAGGGGTTTTTCCTGAAGGTCCTCCCTCTTCCGGTCATAACGATTGAGAGACTTACGATGTACGATGACAATGATGTCGTCATAGAGGCGCCGCGCGCCACCATCGTCATATCGCCCCTCTCTCTCCTCAAGGGGGAGGTCCTGCTGCGGGAAGTCGTCTTTCAGAGTCCCCACATAATCCTCCGGAGGTTGGAGGACGGCTCTCTCAACCTTCTCAGATTCCTCAAGCATCCGATACCGCCCGATAAGGTCAGGGTAATTGACGGGAATGTCCTCTTCTCCGACGGCGCCGTTGATGGGACCCCGTCCTACGAGATGGGGGCTATCACCATCACCTTAAGCAATAAGAGGGAAGAGAGGCTCTTTTCGGTTGCAGGAACCATCTTTCCCGACACTACCTTCGACCTCTCGGGGAGGGTACAGGGCACGGGCGCTGCCGCAGAGCTTACAGGGGGAGGGGAGATCAAGGGAATCGAAACCGCTCTCCTTACACCATATCTGAAACCGTACCTAAATGGGGTGCGCCTCGATGCAAAGGCGGATCTGAGCACGGACTTCACATTCCTGAAGGGAGCGGTTGACCTGAAAGGGAGAATCGCCTACCAGTCACTCAAAGCCGCCATACCGTCTCTCTTCACGAGGCCCCTCTCGTCACAGAGCGGTTCGGCACAGATAGCCGTTGTGCGGAAAGATGATGTAACAGACATTGCCGTGTCGCATGTAAAGGTTCTCTTCGGCGCTTTTACGATAAACGGAGGGGGTTCCTTCCAGTTGGGGACGGGGAGGGATAGGGTGGCGCTCCATATTGAGGACATCCGTATCCCCCTCGCTGCTCTTGAGGAGCAGCTCTCCCATACCCTCCTTCCGGCACGCCTTAAAGGGCTTAAAGATGACGTAACCTTCACCGGCGGTGAGGTGGTTATAAATGATCTTACCCTGTCAGGCGCTCTCGATGAAATGACGGAGAGTGCGCTCTACAAGAGAGCCGGGTCACTCAACGCGAACCTGACCCTCAACAACGCGGCATTCCGTCATCGACGACTTCCCTACACAGCCACCGGGCTTTCCGGAAGCCTCGCCATGGAGAATGGCGCCATCACTCTCCATAGCCTTCAGGGCAGCTACGGAGGGAGCGCCATAAAGGAATTAAACGGTGTCATGGGCGACGGCGCCTATACCGTCAACCTCAAGGCAGCCGTCGATGGGGCGGAGCTGACCCACACGTTAAAAACCGTGCTGCGCGACAGGATACCTCCCTCCATCGAGAAGATAGAAGCAACCGGTACGGCGACCATAGACCTTGTCCTCAAAGGGAGGGAAGGGTGGGACAAGCTCCCCTCATACAGCGGGAAAGTAATTCTGCATGAGGCGGGAATCCTCCATGACGACTTTCCCATCCCCCTCCACTCACTCACCGGCACCGTTGCCTTCGACCGGGATACGCTTACCCTCACGGGGATAGAGGGTGGCCTCGGAAAGGGCTCCGTCGCCCTTGACGGGAAAATCGCCGACTACAGGGGGAAGAAGCTCAGGCCGTCCCTCGACTTTTCCGGTCTGCTGACGGAGGATGTTGTCGAGGCGTCGTTCAAGGAGCGTCTCCCCAACGACTTCTCCATCAAGGAGGGCATACCATTCTCAGGGAAGGCGACGGCACGTAAGGGTGAGACTATCATTGACGCACATCTCGATTCGACGGCCGCGTCAATCAACCTTTACCCCTTCATTGCAAAAGGGAAGGGCGTCCCTTTTACCGCCGACCTCCACCTCGCCTCAAAGGATACCGGCCTTGCCATCAAAAGGGCAGACGTGAAAATGGGAAGGTCTTCCATGGCATTGAAGGGGGTTCTTCAGAAGGGAGGAGGGTCCTACTCACTCTCCCTTATCTCCAAGAATCTCCGCTTCAATGACCTGGACAGGCTCTCCCCTTACCTTGAAGATGAGTTCGACTCAAGCGGCGCCCTCTCTCTCGATCTGCAACTAGAGCAAAAATCGAGGAAAAAGGGCATCCGCATTAGAGGAGAGGCGCGAATCGAAGGGGGAAGCTTCTCAACCCCCTTCCTGTTACGCAACATCTCCCGTTTCGATGGTGTCGTCAGGTTCGACGGCGCCACTGCAAAGGGAAGGATTGACTCCTTTATGCTGGGGAGTTCATCCTTTTCGGGTGAGGTCGATCTCAGCAGCATCAGTGATAGGACGATGGCCTTTAATCTCACCTCATCCTACCTCGATCTCGATGATTTCGAAGGGAAAGAGAGCAGAGGGGCAACCCAGGAATCATCTTTCTTCAGCACCATTACCGGGAGTGGAACAGTGACTGTAAAAAAGGGGCAGTTCTTCTTCCTGAAGGTCTCTGCCTGTGACGCCGAGGTCGCTTTGACCGGTGACCGGTTACGTTTTTCTCCCGTCTCATGCACAATAAGCGACGGTCTCGTCTCCGGTGAGGTAGAATATCTCACAGCGAACCTCCCCGACCTCTTCTCACTCTCCCTCACTCTCAACAACGTTGAGCTGGCATCCTTCCTCCGTGATCTTGGAGTAGAGAGGAGGATAATAACGGGCAAGGTTTCCGGGCCGCTTCAACTCAGCGGAAGAAGGTGGGTTACCCCCTTGCGCAAGGGGTTTAACGGCACGGCGGCACTCAGCTCCAGGGAGGGAAAACTCTGGCGCTTTCTCGTGATCAATAAGATATTTTCCATTGTCAACATCATCTCCATAGATGAGCTGCTCAGGGACGGCCTTCCCTACAAGCTCCTTTCAGGAGACCTTGTTCTAAAGGACGGAATAGTAACATCGGAAAACATCTTTTTTAACAGCGATTCCATGAGGCTCTCCGCCCTCGGCTCAATAGACCTCGTCAATTCGACCATCGATAGCACCCTCGGCATGCACCCCTTCGTTACTATAGACAAGATTATAACAAACATACCCATCGCCGGCTGGATCATAGGAGGCGATGAAAAGAGCACCGTAAAGATGTACTACGAGATTAAGGGCCCCCTGAAAAAACCCGACATAAAGCCTATACCGGTCAAGTCGCTCGGGAAGAGTGTCTTCGGTATACTTCAGAGGCTGCTGGAGACCCCGGTCAGGATTGTTGACCCCATTGTTCAACCTTTCATAAAAGAGAAGAAGAAAGAGGAGGATGCTCCTCCCCCTCAACCATAGGCGTTTTTGTCGTGCAATGCCGTCGTGAACGGTGATAACTCTAACACCAATGAAAAAAAAACCGTCAGGCTTCTGGAACACTATCAAGGCCCGCTGGTACCTAAAGGGTCTGAAATACTCAACCCTTCCCGAGAAGAGCCTCGGCATCATCCTCTCTAAAACAGAGGGATGCTCCTCCTTTCTCGATGTAGGCTCAGGATGCGGCACCCTTGCCTTGCCGCTGGCTATGGCGGGAAAGGAGGTGACGGCCATCGACCCCTCGGCGCCGATGATCGAGCTTCTGAGAGAGGAGGCGGCACAACGTGGTCTGAAGAATCTGAAGACCCTTACCACAACCTGGGAGGAGTACGACAAGGCGCCCCACGACGTAGTTGTCTGCGCCAACGTCCCAGAGCTTATAAAGGGGTCAACACCCTTTCTCAGGGAGGCCCACGGATGTGCGAAGGGGGCCGTCTTTATCATAACGGGGGCCGACCCCGATGCGGACAAGTTCTACTACCGCGAGCTCTATCCACTCCTCTTTCAGAAGGAGTTCCCCCGGAGGGACGACTACCTGACGACCTACTGCGCCCTCCACCGACTCTCCATCTTTGCCAACGTCGAGATAATCGACTACAACTTCGACCAGCCCTTCGATGACCTGGATGAGGCGGTGGCCTTCTGGAGTGAGTACCTCGGTCTCGTCACCGATGAGCACGACAGGCAACTTGCCTCCTTTCTGGAGCGTAAGCTTGAGAGGCGCGACACGGGTCTCCTCGCACGGTTCCACAAGAAGGCGGCAATTATCTGGTGGAAAAAGGATAAGAGGCCGCAGCGGCCGTGACCGATGATTCCCCTGAGAGACGACATCCCCCGGTCGACCTTCCCCTTCGTCACGATAGCCATCATACTGGTCAATATCGTCATCTTCATCTATCAACTCTCCATCGGCGACTGGGGAGAGCGGCTGTTCGTCCAGAGGGCCGGGGCCATACCGTACGAGATAACCCACCTGCGCGATCTCCACCCCCCCAACCTCGTCCCCATCCCCCTCACCGTCTTTACCGCCCTCTTCATTCACGGCGGGCTTGCCCACCTGACGGGCAACATGCTCTACCTCTGGATATTCGGCGACAATATCGAGGACCGGCTGGGGCATATAAGGTTTCTCCTCTTCTACCTGATTGCCGGAATGATCGCAACCCTCTCCCACGTGTTGCTTGCCCCCGCCTCCCACATCCCTATGATCGGCGCAAGCGGCGCCATCGCCGGCATACTCGGGGCGTATCTCGTCCTCTTCCCCGGAGCCACCGTATCGACCCTTGTCTTCCTCTTCATCTTTTTCGACATCATCAAGATACCGGCCGTCGTCTTCCTTGTCCTCTGGTTTGCCGTTCAACTCATGAGCTCCGGCCTCGGCGGCGGAATCGCGTGGTACGCCCACATAGGGGGGTTTATCGCAGGGGTTATCCTGATACGGATCTTCCTGAGAGGACGAAAAGGATTAAGGGCGGTATCGAGTCGGTGAGGTCACAACTCTTCTCCCTTCATACCCGAACTATTCGGGTGGAAATAGAGGGGGGACACCGCTTCCTCACCACGGTTAGGCTGATTCCAACCCTAACAAGACAGTAGATTCAATGCCACTGTTCGGGTATAATCGTGAAATGGGAAATAATTCAATCTGCCTCCTCTGTCAGTGTCAGATCAAGGAGAATACCATCTTCTTCGACCTTACTGACGAGCAGCTCGAATGCTTTCAGGACGTCGTAAAGAACTCGGCCTGTCGGAAAAGGGAGGTCATCTACCTTGAGGGGGATCCGTGTCCCGGCTTCTATGTCATCAGAACGGGACGGATAAAGCTGATCAGAAGCTCACGGGAGGGGAAGGAGCAGATACTCAAGATACTTCAGGCAGGGGAGCTCTTCGGAATGGAGGTCTTCCATGAGGGGCAACGCTACTCCAGTACCGCCGTCGCGATGGATGACGGCGACCTCTGTTTCATCAGTCAGGTGGACTTCTTCCGGATACTGGAGAGAGAGCCCTCTATCGCGCGGAAGGTGATAATCGCCCTGAGCAGGGAGTTGAATCAGGCCTATGAGAAGATAGGCTCCATGGGACTCATGAACGCGAGGGGGAAGATGGCCCATCTCCTCTGCTCCCTTGCCGCCGAATACGGTACTGTTGAGAAGGAGGCCGTCCGACTCCACCTCACCCTCTCACGGATGGAGATCGCGGAGCTCCTCGGGATTACCCAGGAGACCTCCATCCGGCTCCTGAAGAGCTTCAAAGACGAGGGGCTCATCGACATCAGGAGGAAGGAGATCGTCATACACTCCCTCGATAAGCTCAAGGAGGTCAGCGAATAGCCCCTACCCGCCTGTGCTCTCCTCCTTTACGGCCTCTGCCGCTGCCGGCCCAACGATAGAGATGGTGTATCCCTTCAGATTCAGGTATCTCCTCGCGACCCGCAGGACCTCCTCCGAGGTCACCCTTTCTATCTTTTCCGGGTATCTCTTATACTCATCGTAGCCAAGTCCCAGGAGTTCGTCGTTCGCCATCGCGGACGCCTGTGCCGAGTTCTTCTGGAGACCGATCTCATATCCCCCGATAATCGCACCCTTCGCCCTCTCAAGCTCCTCTGACGTTACCCCCTCCTCGGCAACCTTTCTGAGCTCATTGAGGAGCCCCTCGACGGCATCATCACGCTTCTCCGGCGCGGAACCTATGTAGAGACCAATGAGTCCCGGTTCGACCCCCGGCCTCGAAAAGGCGCTGACCGAATAGGCGAGGCTCTTCCTGTCCCGGAGAGCAACGAAGAGCCTCCCGCTCTGTGCCGAGAGTATCTCCGTTAGAACCTCCAGGGGATACCGGTCTTTACTCGTCACGGTCGTCCCCAGGAAGCCGATGCCGATATTCACCTGCGCGCTCTCCCGTGCGGCGCCCACCCTGCTCACCGTCTCCCTCGACGCCTCGGAGGGAGGCTTCGGCAGGGGGGGAGCCGTGCGGGTGAAACCGCCGAAGAGCTCCACAACCCTCTCCTCTGCCTCCCTCCTGTCGATATCGCCGACAACGGTAATCACCATCCTCTCAGGGACGACCACCCTCTCGTAGTGAGCCGCGATATCCCCACGGCTGAATCCGGCAACCGTCTCGTCCCTTCCCAGGAGGGGCATCCCGTACGGGTGCTTTCTGTAGAGCTCCCTCTGGAGGAGCTTGAAGGCAAACCGCGGGAGATTGTCCTCCTCCCTCTTTATCGCCGACCGGATGTCCCTCCTCACCTTCTCCATCTCCTCCGCCGGAAAGAGGGGTCTCAGGAGCGCATCGGCAACCAGCCCCGTCCCCCGGTCAAAGTATCTGCTCAGGAACTTCCCGGAGATCCCGAAGGTGTTGCGTCCGGAAAAGCCGGAGACGGCGCCCGCCATCCCCTCAACCTCCTCGGCAAAGGCCATGGCGCCCCTCTCACCCGCCCCCCTCGTCAGCATCCGCGCCATGAAGCTGCCGAGGCCGTTCGTCTCCTTGTCCTCGGCTCTGAGCCCCCCCGGCATAGCTATATAGATCGCCACCGTCGGGTTGGTCCGCTCCTCCTTGACGATGAGGGTGATGCCGTTCTGCAGGGTCACCTTTGACATCTTCTCACCCTCGCCCTTCACAGGCACCTTAGCCTCACGCTCTACGGTTGAGGCGACGAGTGAGGCGACCTTCTCCTCTGTTATCGTCCCTTCACCCTTCTCCGGGAGGATGAGGGTGACGGTCATGTTCTCCGGTCTCAGGTAGGCGCCGACGATGCCCAGTATGTCGCGAGAGGTCACCGCGCCGATGCCCTTCAGATACTCGCGTTCAAACCTCATGTCCCCCGCGACGACATCGAAGAAGCCGATCTGTCCCGCCCGTCCGTTCATCGTCTCCCGCTCATAGATGAAGTCGCTCTCGAGGGAGAGCTTTGCCCTGGCAAGCTCCTTTCCCGATACCCCCTCGCGTCCGATCCGCTCGATAACCTCGACAATCGCCCCTATCGCCTTCTCTGTATTCTCCTCCTTAAGCCCCCCCCTGATAACGAAGGCGCCCGGCTCCTTCGGTGTCAGCGCAAAGGAGGAGATGGTGTTCACCAGACGTTCATCCTCCTTGAGCCTCCTGTAGAGGCGGGAGCTCCTCCCCTCGCCGAGGATGGTGGCGAGAACGTCGATGGCATAGGTGTCGTGGTGACTGAGTTGCGGAATGTGATAGGCGATGCCGAGCTTCGCCTCGCTGATATCCATCGTTGATACCGAAAACCTGAGTTCACGCTGTTCCGGCTCTGTCGGTCGCCTCCTGTGGGGCGCCCTCTTCTCTCTGAACCCCCTGAAGCTCTCCTCTATGGCCTTGATGGCCTCCTCCCTCTCAAAGTCCCCCACGACGACAAGCGTCATATTCCCCGGGACATACCACCTCCTGAAGAATGAGTAGAGCCTCCTCCGCGAAATCCCCTTAACGGTCTCCCTCGTTCCGATAACGGGACGACCGTAGGGGTGGGTCGTGAATGCCGCCGACAGGAGACGCCGGTAGAGCATTCTTCCCGGATTGTCCTCACCCATCCGTATCTCCTCCAGAACAACCTCCTTCTCCTTCTCCACCTCATCCCTGTCCAGGGCGGAGTGCTGTATCGCATCGCTCACGATGTCGAGCCCCCTGTCAAAGTAGCGGCTGGCAACCATGAGGTAGTAGACGGTGTTGTCGTGGGAGGTGTAGGCGTTGATATACCCCCCGGCAGCCTCAACCTCCCCCGCTATCTGCCCCACCATTCGCTTTTCCGTCCCCTTGAAGAGCATGTGCTCGAGGAGGTGGGATATCCCCGCCGTCTCCCGCCGTTCATCGGCGGCCCCCACGTTGACCCACATCTGAAAGGCGACCACCGGTGCTGAGTGGTTCTCCTCCAGAATGACGGTGAGGCCGTTGTCGAGGGTCGTCCTGAAGGGGGTCTCTTCGGCTTGAAGGCGGCCGTTCAGGAGAAGGAGAGCGAGGGCAACAATAACGAGACAGAAACTCTTTTTCAAGAACATGGAATCTCCTCACGTAAAACCGGCAGAGGGCCTGTTTCCTTTAGAAGGAGGACACCCGCTGCCGGGCAGCTAACTATCTTTATAAGGCATTGAGGCAAAGCTTTGCAAGAAAAATAGTGGGGATTAATGGTTCATGGAGAAGAGTAACTGGCCGGGCCGACATGGCGCTCTATGATGCCGAACAGTCAGGACGGAACCGGGTCTGCGTGGCGAAGTGACGGGAGTGTGACTAAAAGAAACGCCCACCTTCTGATAATCAGACAAGCGGGCGTCTTTTTTTCAAACCAGGAATCTACTATTTTGACCGGATTAACAGGAACTTTTTATAAAATCCTGTCCATCCCGTCTAACTTCTAACTTTCAACTTCCCACTCTAAACTTTGAACTTTCTTCTCACCACTGCCAGTCCCGCCAGACCGCTTCCGAGAAGGAGAAGGGTGGAGGGCTCGGGAACAGGCGGGATTTCTACGATACCTGCCGGCGCAAAGGTCACATGCTCCCATTGACTCGGAATTTCCGAACCGGGGGTTAAAGTAATTTGCTCAGTCTGGAGTGATGTGCCGTCCCAGTAGAGATGGAAGAGGCCGGAACCACTATGGAACTCCTGGGTCAATAGAATACCTCCTACCATCGAGGCAAAATCGGCGGGTGTCGCACCAAGTATTCTCCCTGTTCCATAGTTCACCCCGAAAAAGTTCTCGTTATCTGGGATCAGATCAATATCCTCGATGTTTACGCCAATCAAGGGATTATCCACGAGACCGTTATCGTCAAATATATAGAGCCGGCCCTGCTGCTCGGCGCCGGCGATAATCTTTCCTGCAAGATCTCCATACTGTATTTCATCCGGAACGGTTATAACACCTTCAAGGTGGGTGTTGACATCGGCAATCTTGGTCGGATTGCCGGCAGAATCGACCCTCCACACCTCACCACCGGTGGTCACCGCAATGAGATCGCCTCCATAGACTCCCGTCCGGTCGACATACAGCGAGCCGCGCATCAATCCGTTCCCCGCTCCCGGCAGACTCACAAAGGGGTTGATGATGGTTGCTCCGCCGCTAGTAATCCGTGCTATCTGTCCATCGACGCCATTGCCGACGAAGAGGTCGCCGGTTGTAAAGCCACCCACATTACCCGAACGGACCGTCGCAATCTTAACCTCATTCGTCCACCCTGAAACGGCTGAGAACTGGGTATGAGTTCCGTCATCGTGGATAAGCTCAAAGTTATTTGGTTGTCCACTGGGGTAATTAACCGATGCCACCACCTCGTTCGTTGGCTCGTAATAATCAATCCCTATGGGCGTATTAAAGCCTGTAGATATCTCTGTGAGCGTTATACTGGCAGCAACAGCCGGAAGGGCAGACAGAGAGAATACGAACAGTGAAATGATGAGAATTCCCGATATTTTTTTTAACACAACATCCTCCTTTGGTTTTTTGATTCTTTTTCTAATCCTGTTTTGTCTTGATACATCCTGTCTAATTATTCTGTTTAACTTCACACTTCTAACTTTCAACTTCCCACTCTAAACTTTGAACTTTCTTCTGATAAATCCCAGCCCTGCAAGACCGCTTCCGAGCAGAAGAAGGGTGGAGGGCTCGGGGACTGAAGCTTCTGTAATAACCCTCACCTGGTCAAACGACCAATCAAGGACACCCATGCGCAGTGTTAATGTACGGCTGTCCGGCGAGATGGTGATATACTCACCAGGGCTGTCGAGTGTACCCCTGCCGGATGTACCTGTCGGATAGGTGATACCGGCAAGAGTGCCAAGGAAGTCACTTTAGCACCACCGGCGCCGTTGAAACAACCGAAACTGTCCCGGGGCCTGTCATATCAACATTGATGTCCGTGGTGAGAGTGTAACCTTGAACCTCCTCAAAGAGGCTTATGTGATCATCGCTCGCGAATGCGTCCTGCAGAACCGAGCTCGGAGCTGTTGGAAAGTAGACAATATCCCCCGAAGTGCTTAATGCATACGCTGATGTTGCCATTAATGAAATCATCAGCGCCAGCAACAGTGGTGCAATTCTTTTCATTATATCCTCCTGATTCGTAATGATTTGTCTTTTATCTTAACTATATTGCAATTTCCATGCCAACTTATTGCTACACCACCAACTCATTGATTTTACTGAGTTTTCAAAAAACACCCTCTTCGCCCATTTCCAAAGTGTAAAAAAATCTTACACTTTTTT
>JBHHXU010000011.1:0-13692 GCA_046757185.1 Thermodesulfobacteriota bacterium | reverse complement strand
ACGGGATGCTGGCGCAGAGCGGCACGTTCCGGGAAAACCAGGAGGTGGCCGAGCGTGTCATGGATTCGATGGACCTTGAACGTGAGCGGGGGATTACCATCACGGCAAAAAACACCGCTGTCTGGTACAGGGAGGTAAAGATTAATATTGTGGACACCCCCGGCCATGCCGATTTCGGCGGCGAAGTAGAGCGCAGTCTCAACCTCGTCGACGGTGTCCTGTTGCTTGTCGATGCCAGTGAAGGGCCGTTGCCCCAGACCCGTTTCGTCGTGAAGAAGGCCCTGGCCCAAAATCTTCCGGTCATTCTCGTTATCAATAAGATAGACCGGAGCGACGCACGGATTGAAGAGGTGGTGAATGAGGTCTACGATCTCTTTATCGACCTTGATGCCACAGAGGAGCAGATAGAGTTCCCGATTATCTATACTAACGCAAAGGCGGGTGTGGCCCACACAGACCTCGACGACAGCTCCACCGACCTGAGCCCCCTCTTTGAGAAGATACTCTCCGATATTCCCGGTCCTGTTGCAACTGACGACCACGTACCACAGTTCCTGGTGACCACCCTCGACTACGACCCCTACGTCGGTCAGGTCGCCATCGGCAGACTGAATAACGGGCTCCTCGAGATGCATACTCCCTACACTCTGTGTGGCGAAGAAGGAATGACCCGTGACGTTAAGTTCACGGCCTGCTATACCTTCGAAGGGTTACAAAGGATGACGGTCCAGAGGCTGGAGGCCGGAGATATCATCGCGGTTGCCGGTGTTGAAAATGTCACGATCGGCGATACCATTTCATCCAACGACAATCCGCTGCCGTTGCCGCGCATCACCATCGATGCCCCGACGGTATCGATGATATTTTCCGTGAACAACAGCCCCTTTGCCGGCAGGGAGGGCAGGTACCTCACCTCCCGGCACCTCCTTGAAAGGCTGGAAAAGGAGACCCTCAGGAATGTATCCTTAAAGATAAAAGCGACCGACCGCCCTGATGCCTTTGAGGTGTGCGGGCGGGGCGAATTGCAGATGGCGGTACTGATAGAGACCATGCGCCGTGAAGGGTATGAAATGATGGTCTCAAAGCCCCGTGTTATTACCCGGGAGGAGAAGGAAAAAGTGATGGAGCCGATGGAGCACGTCTTTCTCGATATTCCTGAGAATAAGGTGGATGTCGTTACCGAACAGCTTTCGCAACGGAAAGGGAAAATGACGGCAATGCAGAACCACGGTCATGGACGTGTCACGATGGAGTTCACCATACCGTCGAGGGGGCTCATCGGCTTTCGGAGCCAGTTCCTGACGGATACGAAGGGGGCCGGCATCATGAACACCCTCTTCGACGGTTATGCCGAATGGTTCGGTCCGATTCCACAGCGAGTTACCGGTGCACTGGTGGCCGACCGGCAGGGAAAGGTCACGACCTATGCCAGTCATGGGATGGTCGACCGTGGAGAGCTCTTCGTGGAGGTTGGTACCGAAGTCTATGCCGGGATGGTCATCGGCGAGCGCAACCGCACCGATGACCTGGTGGTCAACATCACGCGAGAGAAAAAGCTCACCAACATGCGCAGTTCAACATCGGATGCAACCGTGACACTCCTCCCCCCTCGTATCCTCTCCCTCGACCAATCGATAGAGTTCATTGCGGAGGATGAACTGGTTGAAGTAACACCAAAGAGCATTCGCCTCCGCAAGGTGGAGTTGGATGCCGGCAAACGTGCGGTAGCGAGGAAAAAGGAGAAGGTTGGATAAGGAGGCGGGCCCCCTCGTTCCACAACGGTTGACACCATTTAGTGTAGGGTGTAGATTACAGTCAAAAGCATT
Organism: Thermodesulfobacteriota bacterium; assembly: GCA_046757185.1. Lineage (GTDB taxonomy): Bacteria > Desulfobacterota > GWC2-55-46 > S146-70 > JAUXIU01 > JBHHTR01. Next base: position 11,866 of record JBHHXU010000011.1, on the reverse strand, counting down.
CCCCTTTTTAGGACATTTCAACGTTTTACGGCCATTAAAAATAGCGGCACATCCGTGTACCGCTGAAGGTCTGAGTAAATCAGACCTTCCTTAATCCATTCATAGATATGGAGCGTACCGTATCAATCCGTAAAAGCCTCCTTTTCAGCATGCTCTTCATCATCCTCCTGCTGAGCGGCGGTATTATGGCAACGACCTTTATCGGGGCCCGGCAGGCGGTACGAACACTTTCAGCCTTACTCATCAGCCAGACAATAGATAAAACCAATGAGCGGCTTCAGAGTTTTTTTAATGCACCAATACGTGAACTGCTCCTGGCCCAATCATGGGGCAATACCGGTATGCTCGATGTTGACAATCAGGATGCATTAAGGCAACTCTTCGAGCCTCTTATGAGGCAGCACCCCCAGATCTCATCGCTCCTGGTCGCCGACGGTCGGGGACACGAGTTTATGCTTCTCCACACAGGAGATAAGTGGCAGAGCAGGCAGACGAGACGTGACGAGTGGAAAGGGCGTACACGGTGGTTGAAGTGGAGCGACCGGCAACCCGAACCGACGGAGTCGTGGGAGGAGCTGGAATACGACCCGCGCATCAGGCCGTGGTATAAGGGGGCAGTAAAAAAAAGACGTGAAGTAGACACTTCGCCCCCTTCGTTTACGCAACGTCAACTGTTGCACTGGACCGAGCCGTATATCTTTTTTACCACCAAAGAACCTGGTATTACCGCATCGATTACCTTCGACAGCGGCAAGGGGTTTGAGCAGGTGGTCGGTTTCGATATGCTCCTGAGCGACATTTCTCTCTTTACTATAAGCCTCCACGTCACTGAGCACGGTGGAGTGATGGTGTTGACCGATGACGGCCGGGTCATCGGCCTGCCGAGCGATCCGCGGTATGAAGATGCGGAGGTCCGTAAAGCTGCCTTACTGAAGTACCCCGAAGAGCTGGAGTGGACCCTGACATTGGATGCCGGACGGGCATTCAGATCTCAGACGACTCATCAACAACGAGGCCCTTTACGTTTTCTGAGTGGTGACCAGGCGTGGTGGGGCGAACTGAGGCCGTTCAGACTCTCAACGGAACGAACCTTCTGGATTTCCGTTGTGGTACCGGAGTCCGACCTGCTGGGGAGTATCATGCAGATCCGTAAATGGATTCTTTTGATTACCCTCGGTGTGATGGTGTTGGCGATCTCACTCGTTTTGGTGCTGGCGCGACGGTACAGCAGCCCCATTGAGGCCCTCGTCCAACAGAGCGACAGGATCAGCCGGGGCGACCTTGAGGAGGGGGCGCCCATCGAATCGAGATGTACAGAAGTCCACAGTTTAGCGGAGGCCCACGACAGGATGCGTGCCGGACTGAAGACCCTTCTGAAGCTTGAACGTGACCTTCAGCTTGCCAAGCAGATTCAGCAGAAGACCTTCCCGAAAGAGCTCCCGGAACTCGGTGAATATGAGATCGAGGCGTGGAACGAACCGGCAGATGAGACCGGTGGTGACACCTACGACATCATAGAATGTCGGGAGACTGCTCAAGGCGGATCAGCCAGCCATTCGGATCGTATCGTCCTCCTGCTGGCCGATGCGACCGGGCACGGGATCGGTCCTGCACTGTCGGCGACCGAGGTGAGATCGATGCTCCGTATGGCAGTGCGCATGGGAGGGACCCTTCCGAAGCTTGTCCACCACATGAATGAGCAGCTCCATGCCGATTTGCATGCAGGCCGTTTCATCACCGCATGGCTGGGGGAGCTGGATGGGGGCAGCCATACCCTCACCAGCTTCAGCGCCGGTCAGGCGCCTCTGCTCCACTATGATGGCAGGCGCGGCGCCTTTAACATTCTTGATGCGGACACGCTCCCCTTTGGCGTTGTCGCCGATCTCAATGTAACACTCTCCGATCCGATAATGATGAATCCCGGCGATATCTTCGCCGTCATCTCCGACGGTATTTATGAGGCGGCAAATGAAGGAGGGGAGCAGTTCGGGGTCGGGAGGATCAGAGAGGTGATTTCAGCCTGTAGCCACGCCTCGTCAACCGATATCATTTCTACCCTGAAGAGAGCGGTGGCTGAATTTACCGGCGGAACAGAGGCCGCCGATGATCGTACCGCCCTTATTATCAAGCGGAAGGGCAGTACACACGAGAGCCAGAGCGTTAACCGGTGAGGAGAGGTGCAGGGAAGTCCACCCCGAAGTGAGGTGTCACGGCATGAGGGGACGCTTCTTGTTCTCCTCCTCAATGAACCTTCTTAGCTCTTCTCTATCGTTATTCGAAATGGAGGTAAAAGCGATGCCCGCCCCCTCGTAGGTCCTGTCGGGGGCGCCCAGCGTGGTTGCCCATTCCACCCTTCCCTTCAGCTTAAAGGTCTTTTTTGAACCGGGAAGGGAAAAGGCAAGCTTCAGCGCCGTGCCGGCAAGGAGGTACGTCTTCGTTCTAAGAAAGAGCCCCGATGTGCCGATATTCATCAGGCGCCCTTTATACATCGTATCCTTTATGGTAAATGTGACGGGGACGGATGTGGGCGCCCTCTGCACCAGTCTCCTGTCGCGCTTCCGTGGATAGAGCATGAGATGGACATGGTGGATGACCTGCTCAGGGGTAAAACGTTTTGTCATAACACCGCTTGCTCCGAGAGCCTTGAGGCGGTTTACCACGTCCCCCGGTTTGTACACACCGCTTATAGCGAGGACAGGGAATCGTCCGCTATAACCCTTCTCCTTCATCCATCGAAGCACGCCGAAACCGTCGACGTAGGGCAGCACGATATCGAGGATGAGGAGATCGATATCGCTGAAATTCTTCCGGACCTTCTTTTTTGCCTCCTTCCCATCACCTGCAAGGATTACGTTGTGACCTGCCTCGATAAGGATGTCGCTGATTTTCCTCCTGACAATGAGAGAGTCATCGGCGAGGAGAATAGTCTTTGGGCGTCGTGTTCTCATTGTTGGATGATTTAAGAGTCTCCGGTTATCTCACGATATTAAGTGTTCACATTGTAGTTTGTTGAGGATGGCATGTCAAATTGAAAGACAGATTGGATTCTAACTATTGACTTTTTAGACGTTGCTGTATATTATTTGGAGGATTTACAAGTTCTCATGAGGGATTTTCTTCTATGAAGATTACATGCTGGGGGACGCGCGGTTCGATACCCGTCTCGGGTAAAGAGTATATCAAGTATGGTGGAGATACGACCTGTCTGGAGTTCAGAAGTCATAACAACCAGCTCATCATCATTGATGCCGGTTCGGGCATCAGGCGGCTTGGGAATAAGCTCTTTAATGAGGGAATTAAGGAGTGCAACATCATCTTCACCCACGCGCACTGGGATCATATCCTCGGTTTTCCCTTCTTCAAGCCCATCTATAGTGAAGATACTCAAATAAAGATGCTCGGCTCACTGACGGCCCAGGAGTCGATTAAGCACATCATTTCAAAGACAATGGGTGCCCCTAACTTTCCCGTGAAGTTTGATGATATACATGCTGAGATATCCTACATAGGCACATGTGCCGATTGGTTCCGTATGAAGGATGTCTCCATCACGCCGATTGCCCTCAGTCATCCGAACAAGGGGATGGGTTTCAAGTTTGAGGAGAACGGGAAAAAGTTTGTTTTTCTTACTGATAACGAGCTTACCTATACCCACCCGGGGGGACTCGATTACAAGGATTACCTGGAATTTTCCATCGATGCGGATCTCCTGATTCATGACGCCGAGTATACCCCCGACGAGTATCGTCGCACAAAGACGTGGGGACACAGTGTCTATCTCGACGCCCTGAACCTCGCTCTCGAAGCCGGCGTTAAGCGGTTCGGCCTCTTCCACCACAACCAGGAGAGGAGTGACACAGAGGTCGACAGGATGGTGGAGAGTTGTCAACGGGTCATCGCCGAGCGGGGGTCACATCTGGACTGCTTCGCCGTCGCGGAGGATATGACAATAGAGGTCTAGAGGCGGTTGAGAAGTGCGGCTTATTCCCCTCCCATTGCCTGAAAGCTCCAGATTCACGATTCCCTGATAAACAATTCCTTTCTAAAAAATTGACAAATTGTTATCCTATTGCCCTTGACAAATGATGTGAAGATGATTCTTTGCACTCACGGTTTTGGGAATGGAAAGGTTGCCTTATCTTTACAGAGGGGTTTTAAACTGCTACAATTTCGCCCATGAGGTACGGCGAAAGGGCGATAAAGAAGGCAAGACTCGAGGTGTGGGACAACCCCTCTCCTGACAGGGATTATACCATTGAGATATCCTACCCTGAATTTACCTGTATCTGTCCCCGTTCGGGTTATCCCGACTTTGCCACGATAAAGGTGAGCTATATCCCCGACAAGAGTGTTGTTGAGTTGAGGAGCCTCAAGCTCTACCTCAACAGCTTTCGTGACAGACACGTTTCACATGAAGGGTCAACGAATGAGATCTTCGACACCCTCAAAAAAAAACTTAAACCGAGGTTGCTCGAGGTGACTGGAGACTTCAATGTCCGGGGAATGTGAAGACCGTAATTAAGGTATCTACAGAGACAGCGTAGAGGTCTCCGCCCCCCGTGTTTCTATAATCCCGCCCTGGGAAATTTTTCTAATCCTGTTGTTGCCTGAGTCGGCGATGTAGATGCTCCCGGCCCTATCGACATAGATGCCGGTTGGAAAGTTAAAGCGGGCGTAATACCCGTATCCATCTGAGGCGCCGGGGAGACTTCCCCCTGCAACGGTGCTCACAACACCGTCGGGGGTTACCCTGCGGATCCTGTGATTGAGAGAATCGCAGACGTATATATTCCCGATGGCGTCGAGGGCGATCCCGGTCGGCCAGGCAAAGAGCGCATCCTTCCCTCGACCGTCCCTGTACCCCTTTTCTCTTCCTCCTGCCACGGTAGAGAGGCGTCCATCGGGTGTTATCTTCCTTATGGCATTATTCCCTGAATCCGCCACATAGACAATTCCCCTGTCATCAACAGCAACGGAAATGGGCTCTCTCAAATGTGTGTCGAGACCCTTGCCGTCTAAAAAACCGGGATGCCCGTTACCCCCTATGGTATGCACTACACCATCAGTGGTAATCCTCCTTACCGTGTGTGTCTGTCTGTCCGCTACATAGAGATTCCCCTTGCTGTCTACCGCTGCCCCCGTCGGGTAGCCGAACATCGCCGTATGAGCATCTCCATCCTTGTAACCAGGCTGACCACTCCCTGCTACCGTGGTAACATAACCGTCACGTCTCAGTTTCCTTATCCTGAAATTATCGGCATCGGCAAAGAAGAGGTTGCCGGAGGTGTCTATGGTAATATTGTCGGGCCCTCTGAGGAGGGCGCCGCTCCCCTGTCCGTCTGCGAAACCAGGAACCTGTCCACCCGCTATGGTGGTTACATACCCATCGGCGCCTATCCTTCTGATCGCATTGTTGGCAAAATCGGCAATATAGATGATCCCCTCCTGATCAACGGCAATCCCTGTCGGCCAATTGAACCGGGCCTTCATTTTGTGATCATCGAGGATGCCCTTTATCCCGCTGCCGGCAATAGTGGTGACCATGAACGATCCGACCCCCCTGCCGGTAGGGATCGCATAGGCAATGGCGCCCACCAGGAGAGACAGTGGCAGAATATAAGCAAGTCGTTTTATGAACCACATGGAGTGCATCTCTTTGTGTTCTCTACCCGTTCGTCTTACCCTGCAAGACAGCGGTGCAACAAGAGCCCGACCAATGGCCTGCTAAGGACAAGCGGAGACTTCAAGGTATTGCAGTTGCAGTATTCAGAGGCAATAATGGCAGCAAGGGTGCGTCTTGTGTATGTCAGTCAAGTTTGAAGGAGACCTTGAGTACCACCTGATACTCGCTGACCTTGCCATTATCTATCTTCCCCCTCTGTTCCAAAACCTCATACCATGCAAGGTTGCGGAGTGTCTTTGCCGCCTTTACGACGGCATGCTGGATTGCATCCTCATAGCTGTCTGAAGATATGCCTACAAGCTCGATCTGTTTAAATGTCTTTGCCATGGTTTCCTCCTTCGTATTTTAGTGTTTACGGAATTATGTATAGCCGATACATGGCTCTACCCCGGTGCTCTTTGTATCTCCCCGACACTACAAAAGCGGGTAGATTTGTGAGTGAGGCATCTATCACTGATACGTTCCCCTTATATCCTCAGGTGATAGGCGGTGAGGTAGACAAAGAAGAGGCCGAGAAGGAGGATGATGACATTGAGCATCATCGACCTCCGGTGAAGCGTTTTAAACCTCTTCGTCAGCGGCTCTTTCTGTTCCGCCGTCTCGACTGCACGTATCTCCGCCTTTATACTCCTCGCCTTGCTCCCGACGGCAAGGCCGGAGTAGAAGGTCAACGCCGTCATAACGACCAGTATGGCTATTTTCAAGAGGGGGAGCGTCTTTTCATCAACTGACAGGGCAATGAGGGTAATAATGGTTACAAGGCTGCATACGTAGCCGACCATCCAGTACTTGGGAAATATCGCCCCGACGACATCGCCGGCAACTTCCCTGGGAAGGACCTTAAAGATACTCGGTGCGGCGAATAAACTGAAAAAGATGATACTTCCTATCCAAACAACAACGGATATGAGATGGACGAACCGGATAACATGCATTAAGAACCGTACCTCACTCTCCGCTACTTTATACAACAGGCATGACGATATTTCTAGGAAAAAAGGGACAAGGGTCCTGGTCGTTCATAGAGGGCGGCCGTTACCGCTGCGGTAAGCGGGAATAGAGGGGGCATTAGGAGGGCAGGTGGCGAGCACATAACCTGCACCCTTATGGATAAGATCCTGAAGTAACGCACGGTCAGAGCAGTGAGCTTTGCCGTCCTTCCCTTTCTTTTCCATCGGTTATCTGCTAAAATTGTTTCTGAGGAAGTTAAGGCATAAGCAAAACGGAGAGGGGAGGAGTCCATAGCCCTCTGTCACTGAACCAAAAGCAACAGCGGTATCATCATGGTGCACAGGTCCTTATTTATCCTCATCCTTTGTGTTATAGCAGGATGTGCATCCGCCCATTCTGTTAAGGTCGGTTTAAAGCACTATCCCCCGAAACCGGATACCTACGATCCACCAATCGTCTCAGCCGGTGATGTCCATGCAGCACATCTCACCGTTATCGGTAAGCTTTTTGCGTCACGGGAAGTAATTATCTCGGAGGAAAACGCCATTCCGGGAGTCATAAGGATGATGAAGGAGAAGGCGAAGAAGCTCGGGGCGGATGCCATAATGAATGTAACACTCACGCGGGATATTGATAAAATTACCGGCAATTCTGTTATAAGCGGCAAGGCTGATGCCGTTGTTATAGAGCTGCCGAAAGGAAATGTGGAAAAGGAGGTGCCAACGGTAAGAAAACCGAAGGAATACCATCTGTAAGAGAGAGACAGTTCCTGCTCAATGCCCCGTGTTGCGCGAAAAGGACGACATACTCAACAGTTAACAACCAAGCTATAACACTGTAGATTGTAACTGATAACCATCGATAAATGCCATTTTGCACTCCACTCTACTCTGATTATCTTCTCATTGGTCGGTCAACATGACCTTCATGGATATCGTTACAATAGAAGTGTTGTCATAAACGATTGAGCTCCATGGTTTTTTACGTAGAGCAGCGGAGTAAAAATCCAGTGAAGCGATTGGTTAGATTAGTTTCTTTAAAACCATACAAGGAACTGGTTCGCCCGGGAACATTCCGGCATAAGGTGTTTAAGGTGGGAAGAAAGATGCAAGAGAGAGGACGTAATCCCGCGGTTGCGTTTATGGTGGATGCGAAGGATATGGACAATATCGTCGAGTCCGTCTACAATCCACACCATCGATCTTGATTGCAGTTCCGCGGCAAGCCTTCTTGCATTCTCTATTCGCTCTTCAGTCTCATCGAGGGCAGAGGTCATATCAGAGCGGCTCATGATGATGTAGTTCTTTTTCCCCTCTCCCTTATCGTATTCATAATCCATGATGTCGTCCAGGAGCTGCCCCGCCTCCCCGACAAGCCTCCCCATCTCCCTGCACCGCTCCTTACGTGCCTCATCGTCGGGTGAGAGGGGTGTAAGGACATCAATGACCCTGTCGCCGCACGACTTCTCGTAGAGGTACCGGTCAGGGTCATTGGTACTCTCACTTCGGACGAGGGTTCTGGTGACCTTAAAGAGGCGGCATCGTATCTCATGGAGTTCCTCTCTCCCGATAGTCCCGCAGGCGACTTCCCCCTCAAGGGCGAGGTCCATGAGGTCCCTGTAGGCGTGGGAGATATAAAAAAGCCTTTCTCCCAGATCGTCAAAGCTCCCCTCCCGGTCGAGGTAATCGTCAACGGATGCTACCATGGAGGAGAAAAAGCCTGCCGCCACCTGCAGATTGGGGGCAACGTGGAGAACCTCTCCCATGACCCCAATACAGACCTCGGTCAATGCCCCCCCGCTACCGTCCAGGGGATAGTCGGCGAGATGGCCACGAGTATAGGAGTAATAACGGAGAAACCTCTCCTCCCTATCCTTCATTGTAGGGGTATCATAATCCTCCAACTCCATAGCACTCCGTTTAAGATGAGAAACGGTAATATCTGCGTCGAGAAAGGGCGGCTTCTCGGGAGGTGAGGAGAGGGAGAAGTACTGCTCTACAATCTCCTTCCGTCGTCGGGAGGAGTGCTCCCTGAGTCTGGCTATAGAGGAGGGAACACAGAAGAGTTCTTTCATTCTGCTGGTCTCATCATGTTCACGATTGAGCGATTCGTGCTGTTCTGTACCGTGCAATCATACTCGGAAGATGCTTTGCATTGCAAGAAGGAAATTGCCTGGAGACTGAACACTTATTGACTTGAGTCTTTTTTTTTATCTGATATAATCATTCTCCTGCCCAGTGTGGATTGTAAAAAGGAGAGGCGGACTTTTATGACATGAAGAAGGACAGCAGGAAAAGTAACGAAATAAATGTCACCATTAACGGGAAGCCCATCACACTTCCCCACACGATGACGGCTATCCAGGCCCTCTGGTATACGGGGGACACCGTGCTCCACGGTGTGGGGTGTCTCGAAGGGGTGTGCGGTGTCTGCAAGATCATGGTGCGGAGGACGAACGATGCAGCGATTTCCATGGAGCTCGGTTGCCAGACGCTGGTCGAGGAGGGGATGGAGGTCATCTTCCTCGTCTTTCCGGCGCCGAACCACCACACCTATCAGCTGGAGGAGATAAATACTTCATGGGAAGCTCAAGCCTATTTTCACCGGGTCTTTCCGGAGGCGGCCCATTGCAGACATTGTGGTGGCTGCGATAAATCGTGCCCAAAGGGGATCGAGGTGGAACGTGTCGTTAACCTGGCGGTGGAGGGGAAGTTTAAGGAGGCGAGTGCACTCTTCCTGGAATGCATCATGTGCGGTCTCTGTCTGACCGCCTGTCCCGAACGGATTACTCCGAACCATGTGGGCCTCTTCTGCCGCCGCGTTGCTGCCTACTTTCATATACGTCCTTCAAACCTTATTAACCGGCTGGAAGAGATACGGAAGGGAGAGATCACCGTTGTTATTGAAGAAGAGGCGTAGCTTCCATGTTTACCTTGGATCGCGGCGTCCCATCAAATGAAGTCACTCGATGAGTAAAGGTATCCCTTACAACAAGGCGTTTGAAAACTACCTCGCCAAGAGGGAAGAAAGACCTCCCCTGCAGGAGACGGGCAGCGCTGAGGAACTGCTCCGTCGGCACCATCCCGACTATAGTGAGGAGAGCTTTACCACACTGCGGGTGGGGGTCAACCGGGGAGACAAATGCCACCGTCAGCTCGCCGACCTGCTGCAGGCTGACTCTATAATTGACGACGCGGACCTTGCCGGGGCGCCAGTGATAGAGACCGATGTCCTGGTGATCGGCGGTGGAGGGGCCGGATGCGCGGCAGCGCTGGTTGCGGCGGGACAAGGAGCCCGGGTCATTCTGGCAACAAAGCTGGGGTTTGGAATCAGCAATACGATCATGGCGGAGGGGGGAATTCAGGCATCCATTGGGAAGGATGATTCACCCCAGAGCCACTATGAGGACACCATACGGGGTGGTCACAACGCCGCGGATCGAAAGCTCGTGGCCCGGCTCACCATGGATGCGCCGGATGTCATCCGGTGGCTTATTCAGCACGGCATGCAGTTTGACCAGAACCAGTTTGGCGACCTCCTCACGAGGAGAGCGGGAGGAACCACTGCTGACAGGGTGGTCTACTGCGGCGACTACACCGGTCTCGAGATGATGAGGGTCCTCCGCGAATCGGTGCTCAACAGCAAGATCAAGGTCATGGACTATAACCCCGCCGTCGAGCTCCTCTCCAACGAGGAGGGACACTGTGCGGGCGCGGCCCTCTATTCGCTTGACGAAGAGGGCTACACCCTCGTCAATGCAAGGAGTGTCATCCTCGCCACCGGAGGGATAGGGCGTCTCCATCTGGACGGTTTTCCCACATCGAATCACTTCGGGGCGACCGGGGACGGCCTGGTGCTGGCCTACCGGATCGGGGCACGACTGCGCGACATCGATACCTTCCAGTATCATCCCACGGGCATCGCCTACCCCAGCTATCTGAGAGGGTTTCTCGTCACCGAGGGGATAAGGTCGGCAGGAACCCGTATCCTGAACGGTCGGGGCGAGCGATTCGTCGATGAGCTGAAGTCGCGGGATCACGTGACGGCGGCCATCCTGAAGGAGTGCGCCGAGGGGAGAGGGGTGAAAATCGACAGGGACAATCTGGGGGTCTGGCTCGACACCCCCACGCTGGAGAGGGAGACCCCCGGCATCCTTGAGAACCGTTTCCCGAAGCTCTATATGCGGTGTAAGAAGAGGAAGCTCGACCCGTGTCAGGCGCCCCTTCTGATCTATCCGACTCTTCACTACCAGAACGGCGGGGTGAGGATAGACGAGCAGTGCAGGACGGCGATCAACGGCCTCTACTGCGCCGGAGAGGTGAGCGGGGGCATTCACGGGAGAAACCGCATCATGGGGAACGCCCTCCTTGAGATTATCAGCTTCGGAAGGCGGGCGGGGATAAGCGCCACGAAGAGGATTCACGGGAGGGGGCACAAGAAGATTACTATCGAGCATGTGAGGCGGATGCGGAGGGAGCTGACTCATACGGCAATGTCGATGGAGGGAAAGAGCCCCCTCCTCTTTCCCGACGTTACACAGAGGAAGAACAGTCATGGAGAAGATTAACCAGGTCCTGCTCCACCGGGACAACAGGGTCGGTGCGGAGCTGGCAAAATGGATAGAGCGCGGCGGGGGTGAGGCCCTTTCGAGAGCCCTTGAGGACCCGCCCGCCGTCATTAAACTCATTGAGGCCGCCGGGCTCAGAGGGCTTGGTGGGAGTGGTTTCCCCACCCACGTCAAGTGGGGTTTTGTCGCCCCCCATCCCGGCAGGCCCGACAAGTACCTCGTCTGCAACGGCAACGAGGACGAGCCCGGCACCTTCAAGGACCAGGTTCTCATGTCTGAGGCGCCCCATCAGGTCATTGAGGGGGCCCTCATAGCCGCTGTGGCTACGGGTATTAATAAGGTTGTCTTCTATATCAATCCCGATATTGACCGTTCCATCGCGGCCATGCGTCTTGCCGTGAAGCAGTGGGAGGAGTCCGAGTATCTCCAGCGGGTGTCCGAGGTCGTCGGGAAACAGCTCGAACTCAGCATCCACCTGAGCTCAGGCCACTACATCGGGGGGGAGGAGACAGCGGCCATGGAGTCGGTGGAGGGGAAGTTCCCCTTCCCTCGTGGGAAGCCGCCTTTCCCGGCCGAATCGGGTGTCTTGAAGTGTCAGACACTGATAAATAACATAGAGACTCTGGCCAATGTTCCACACATTGTCAGGAACGGTCCCGACTGGT